>JBPCRG010000174.1:0-3409 GCA_050997095.1 Thermomicrobiales bacterium
GTTGTGCGCAACCACGGACGAGAGGCGGTGAGTCTGCCGCTCGTGATCGATCTGGCCGCGGATTTCCGCGATCTCTTCGACATCCGCGGCTTTCCCCGGGCCCGTCGGGGCGACTGGTTTCCGCCGGAGGTCGGGCCCCGCGACGCGCGGCTCCGCTATCGCGCGGTCGATGGCGTGATGGTCGGAACCGCGATCGAGTTCGATCGGGACCCGGCGATCTTCGCGGCGTCCGGAGCGCCCGAGGACCCGGCGCCGTTCGCTCCGACGATCCCGGCCGCCGACCGCGACGGCGCGACGGAGGCGACGACCCGGATGCCCGGCGTCCGGGCGTCGTTCTCCCTGCGATTGCCGCCGGGGGACGAGTGGCGGCTGACGGTGGCGGTCCAGCCGCAGCCGGCGGCCGGCCCGGTCTCGGTCGCCTCCGCCCCGCCGGACGACAGGCACGCGGTGGTCACCACCTCCGATCGTGATTTCACCGCGGTGCTGAGACGCTGTGCGCTGGATCTGGACGAGCTGCAGACGAGCTTCCCCGACGGGTCGCTGCCGGCGGCGGGCATCCCCTGGTTCGTGGCGCCGTTCGGCCGGGACAGCCTGATCAACGGGCTGCAGACCTTCCACTTCGCCCCCCGACGGGCGGCGGGGACGCTGCTCGTCCTGGCCGCGCTGCAAGGCGACAAGGTCGATCATGCGAAAGAGGAGGAGCCGGGGAAGATCCTGCACGAGATGCGCTACGGGGAGATGGCGCGGGTCGGCGAGATCCCGCACACCCCCTACTACGGCACCGTCGACGCGACGCCCCTTTTCGCTTGGCTTGCCGCGGAGGTGGCGGGCTGGACGGGCGACCGCGCGCTCTACGAAACGCTGAAGCCGCATCTCGACCGCGCGTTCGCGTGGATGGAGACCTTCGGCGATCCGGACGGGGACGGACTGATCGAGTATCGGACGGACATCCCGGGGGTCGCCCGCATCACCAACCAAGTCTGGAAGGACAGTTTCGACTCGCTCAACCATCTCGACGGTCGGCAGGCGCTCGGTCCCGTCGCCGCGGTCGAGGTGCAGGGCTACGCCTTCGCCGCCTACCGCCGGGTCGCGGACGTGGCCGAGGCGTTCGGGGAGCGCGATTACGCCCTGCGGCTGCGGGCGAAGGCCGAGCTCCTGCGGGCGGCGGTCGAGGAGCGGTTCTGGATGGAGGAGTTCGGTTTCTACGCCCAGGCGCTCGACGGCGACAAGCGTCAGGTGCAGGCGGCGAGCTCCAACCCCGGCCATCTCCTGCTCTGCGGATTGCCGTCGCCGGAGCGCGCGGCGCGGACGATCGCCCGCTTCGGCCGCCCCGATTTCGCGAGCGGCTGGGGCGTCCGCACGCTGAGCGCGGACGCCGCGACGTACAACCCGATGAGCTACCACAACGGCTCGGTCTGGCCCCACGACACCAGCCTGGTCGGGGCGGGGTGCTTCGCGTACGGCGATGCCGGAGCGGGCAACGCGATCATGGCCTGCCTCTTCGCGGCGGCGCGGACCCAGCCGCTCCAGCGCCTGCCCGAGCTCTGCTGCGGATTCGCCCGCTTGGACGGCCCCGACGACGTGCCCGTGCCGTACCCCGTCAGCTGCAGCCCGCAGGCGTGGGCCGCCGGGGCGCTGCCGCTGCTCGTGCGGTCGATGCTCGGGCTGCGCGCTCGGCCCGGCGAGGGGACGCTCGAGGTGCGGCCCGCGCTGCCGGAGTGGCTGGACGAGGTCTCGATCGCGGATCTCGACGTCCTCGGCCAGCGGGGATCGTTGCGCGTCTCGCGCACGGCGAACGGGTACGATGTCGACGCGCCCGGCATCCGACTGGCGGAGTCGTAGACGGTGATCGTGGAGGGGCACATGGCGGAAGAACCCGTGATCCATCCTCAGGCCGACATCGGCCACGTCCACCTCAAGGTGAGCGATCTGGACCGGTCCGTGGCGTTCTATCGCGACGTCCTCGGCTTCACCGTGATGGAGCGGGGCCGCGGGGCCGCGTTCCTCTCGGCGGGGGGCTATCACCACCACATCGGGCTCAACACCTGGTTCAGCGAGGGCGGGGAGCGCGCTCCGGCCTCGGCCCCCGGCCTCTACCACGCGGCAATCCGTTATCCGAACCGGCTGGAGCTGGCGCGCGCGACCGAACGCATCCTCCGCCACGGGATCGCGCCGCGGCTGTACGAGGACCACGGCGTCAGCGAAGCCGTCTATTTCGAGGACCCCGACGGCAACGGGGTCGAGATCTACCATGACCGCGACCGCTCGCTCTGGCCGCGCGACGCGGACGGCGCCATCGCGATGACCTCGCGAGAGTTCGAGGTCGAGGATCTCCTCAAAGAGCTTGCCAAGGAATCGGTCGCCGAGCCGACGTCCTGACGAGCACATCGGAGTCCTTCGCAGCCCGCGACGGCGGCGGGGGAGGAGTGCCCCCGATCGTCATTCTGACGAAGGAAGAATCTCGTCGATGCATGGAAAACCGGACCCTGCGCATCAGCCGACCAAGCGAGGAACGGACACGATGATGACCGACGCGGACGCCGCCCCGACGACCCCGGCTTCGACCCCGCTCCATCCGGAGACCCGGATCGGGCACGTGCACCTGAAAGTCGCGGACATCGCCCGCGCCGTCGGGTTCTACCGCGACGTGATGGGATTCGAGGTCGTCGAGCAGTGGGACTCCGCCGCGTTCCTCTCGGCCGGCGGCTACCACCCCCACATCGGCCTAAACACCTGGGAGAGCCTGGGCGGCCGCCGCCCGCAGCCGGGCTCGACCGGCCTCTACCATCTCGCGGTCCTCTACCCGGACCGCGTCGAGCTCGCCCGCGCGCTCGACCGCCTGCTGCGCGCGGGCGTGCAGATCGGCGGCGCCTCCGACCACGGCGTCAGCGAGGCGATCTACCTGACCGACCCCGACGGCAACGGGATCGAGATCTACCGCGACCGCCCCCGCGCGGAATGGCCGCGCAACCCCGACGGCTCGCTCGCGATGACCAACGCCCATTTCGACCTGAAGGCGCTGCTCGACGAGCTGAAGCCGGGCGAGTGACGACGGCATCGAGACGCCGAGAGCCCGCGCCCCGCATCGGTTCATGCGCGGGCATTCTGCATGTTGCCCTCGGGAACCTGACGCATCGCGTCGCGCCCATGGCTGCGGAGGACTTCCGTTTCATCAGTTTCGCCGAGACGGAACTCGTTGCATGATCTGCCGGGACGAGAACGCCGGGATCCTTCCTGCCTCAGTGGTCTCTGTCCGATGGAAGGTGTCGCCATCGAACGGTAACGGCCCCCCCATCCCCCCGGCCCGCACCCGGAGGGTGCCCGCCGCGAGTTCAGGGGCAAGGGGGAGGCGACGGCGGGCGCGACGGATGCCGTCGGTCGGAGCACTCGGGACGACGGCGGTGGAGGT
>JBPCRG010000269.1:0-4079 GCA_050997095.1 Thermomicrobiales bacterium
CGATAGAAGTACCGGTCGATCTGGGGGATGAGATCGTCGGCGGTCGCGATGAGCCGCTCGACGCTGGAGGAGCCGGAGGCGCAGGTCTCGCCGGCGACCGTCGCGGCTTCTCCGGCGAGAAACGGCAGCAGCGCTCCGAGCGGGAACCGGACGAGCGCCGCCAGCTCCGCCGGATTCGGCCGGAACTCCCTGAGCGGGCGGTCGTCCCGAAGGAAGAAGACGTCCTGAAGCTCATGGTCGACGATCCCGGCCTCCGCCTCGTTGACCGAGTGGCGGAGGCCGAGCGGCGTCAGCGCGGCGAGCGGGATCGAAGCGCCGATCTCCTCGTCGATCTCGCGCAGCGTCTGCTCCAGCGTCTCGCCCGCGCGGAAATGGCCGCCGACCGTCACGTCGAGCCGTCCGCCCCAGGTGTCCTTGGCGACGCTCCGGCGCTGAAAGGTGAGGAACGGCCCTCCGCCGTCGACGCCGATCACCCAGACATGCAGCGCCCGATGCCAATCGCCGTCGCGATGCACGTCGCGGCGGGCCTTGACCCTTCCCGTCGGACGGTCGTCGAAGGTCACGACATCGAACAACTCCCTCGGGTCTTGGGCGATCGAGAGATCACTCATGACCCGGTCCCGGCCTCGCCGTGCCCTTGCCGGGTCTCGCGATCCGTCGCGAGCAGACCGAAGGCGAGCACGTCCCAGCGGCGGCCGTCGAGGTAGGTCGCCTCGCGGAAGGTGCCCTCGTGGCGGAAGCCGTGCCGCCGGTAGAGCCGTTCCGCCCGCCCGTTGAACGCCTCGCAGCGCAGCGAGACGCGGTGCAGGTCCCATTGGTCGAAACAGACGTCGAGCAGCGCGCCCAGGGCATCGGAGCCCAAGCCCCGCCCCCACTGTTCCGGTCTCCCGATCAGCATCGAGATCTCGACCGTGCGGTGCTCGCGCTCATAGGCGCCCAGGACGACGAGTCCGACCGCGTCCCCGTCCAGCGTCTCGATCACCAGGCCCGCCGGACGGCCGTCCAATTCCTCGTCGGCGATCCAGCCCTCTATCCGGCGCCGGACCGCGTCGCTCGACAAGGTCGCGTCGCCGACGCCCCAGCCGTGCATAGTCGTCGGATCGTTGAGCCAGCCGTGCAGATCGTCGGCGTCGGTCCGCTCCACGGCCCGCAGGTTGACCGATTCACCCCGGATCACGAGACGACCCGGAGAGAGTCCCGCGGAGGTCTCACGATCAGCCGTTGCCGGAGATGCGCTGGGCGACGGTCAGCGCGCCCGACCACTTGTCGGCGAGATCGACCAGCCGCTGCGAGAAAAGGCCGAGGCCGAGATTCGCGACCACCATCGCGATGATGCTGAAGTTCAGGAGGGGCGTGCCGACGATCCGCAGCTTCTTCTCGCTGGGGTTGAAGTACATCACCGCGACCACCCGCAGGTAGTAGTAGGCGGAGAGCGCCGACATCACGACGACCACGACCCCGAGCCACAGCTTGCCTGCGTCGATCGCGGCGAGGATCACGTAGTACTTGGCGTAGAAGCCGAGCAGCGGCGGCACGCCCATGAGCGAGACCATGAAGATGGTCATCGCGCCCGCGGCCAGCGGCCTGCTTCCCGCCAGACCCGCAAAGTCGTCGAGCGTGATCCCGCGACCGCGATGCTGAAGCCAGGTGACGATCGCGAACGCGCCGATGTTCATGAACGTGTAGGCCAGCATGTAGTAGAGCAGGCTGGAGATGCCCAGATCGCTTCGGGTGTCGCCGCTGGCGGTGAAGCCGCCCTTGTTGGCCTGATAGGCGGCCAGCCCGACGAGCATGTACCCGGTGTGCGCGATCGACGAATAGGCGAGCATCCGCTTGATGTTGCGCTGCGAGATCGCGACCACGTTGCCGAACGCCATCGTCAGCACGGCGAGCACCGCGATCAGGTTGATCCAGTCCGACCGCAACGGACCCAGACCCTGCACCAGGATGCGGATGATCGCGGCGAACCCCGCGGCCTTCGGGGCGACGGACATGAACGCGGTGACCGGCGTCGGCGCGCCGTCATAGGCGTCCGGCGTCCACATGTGGAAGGGGACCGCCGCGATCTTGAAGCCGAGTCCGACGACGAGCAGCAGCAGCGCCAGCAGGAGCGACGGCTCGAGGCTGCCCGTCCCCGTCGTCACGCTCTGCATGTGCCGGGCGATCTCGTCCAGGTTCGTCGATCCGGTCAGGCCGTAGGTCCACGCCATCCCGTAGATCAGGATCGCGCTGGCGAAAATGCCGAGCAGGAAGTACTTGAGCGCGCCCTCGAGCGACGTGGCGCGGCGCTTCGCGAACGCCGTCAGCACGTAGGTCGCGAGCGAGGAGAGCTCGATCGCGATGAAGATCATCACCAGGTCGCCCGCGGCCGAGACGAGCAGCGCCCCGAGCACCGAGAACGAGAGCAGCAGGTAGAACTCGCCGACCGGCATCCGGCCTTCCAGATGCTCGACGTAGCTTGCCGAGACCATCACCGAGAGGACGGCCGCGGAGAGGATGATCACGGAGAGGAAGACCGTCAGCCCGTCCATCCGGAAGAGGCCGTGAAAGGTGCTGGCGTTGCGGTCGTTCTGCCAGTAGAGGGCGACCATCGACGCGAGGTAGCCGACGAGGGAGATCGCGGTCAGCCAGGTGTAGTGGAGCCGTTTTGGCAGGAACGCGTCGCCGAAGAGCAGGACGATCGCCAGCCCGAAGATGATCAGCTGCGGAACCATCAGCCCGAAATCGGGTCTGCTCAGATCGAGATTCGTCAAGTCCACAGAGATGGCTCCTCTTCAGATGTCTGCGGAGAGACGCCGCGCGCCGCCCGATCGATCAACTCAGGAACGGCGCGATGATCCGCTCGAACGCGGGCTGGACGAGGTGGAAGATCGGCTTCGGGTAGACGCCGAAGAAGACCGTCAGCACGACGAGCGGCAGCAGGGTCATCGCCTCCGGCCAGGTGATGTCGGGCCAGATCGACGCCTGCGCGTCGTCGTGGCCGTGCGACCCCCCGCCGACCGGCAGCGGCGCGCCGTGGACCGCGCCATTCCCCGAATCGGTCCCATGGGCGAGCAGCGCCTTCTCCTCGCTGTTCAGGGCGCCGTCGTGCGGGTCGGGCATCTCCCCCGGGGCGCGGCCGAAGACGACGCGCTGGAACATCCACATCATGTACCAGGCGGCGAAGATCACCACCGAGAAGGTGATCAGGGCGGCCCATTTGTTGTACTGCCAGGTGCCAAGCGCGACCAGGAACTCGCCGATGAAGCCGGACATCCCCGGCAGCCCGATGCTGGCGAGCATGAAGACGCCGAAGAGCACGGAGTAGACCGGCAGCCGCGTCGCGAGCCCGCCGAACGCGGAGATCAGGCGCGTGTGCGCCCGCTCGTAGATCACCCCGACGCAGAGGAAGAGGCCGCCGGTGTTGAAGCCGTGCGCCAGCATCACCGCCATCGCGCCGTTCATGCCGTTCACGTAGTGGGCGACCGGCTGCACCGTGCCGGCGACCCGGTCCGCCTTCGCGAGCAGGACGGTGACGAAGATGCCGAGCGTGACGAAGCCCATGTGGCTGACGGACGAGTA
The DNA here is from genome assembly GCA_050997095.1 of Thermomicrobiales bacterium. GTDB lineage: Bacteria > Chloroflexota > Chloroflexia > Thermomicrobiales > UBA6265 > JBPCRG01. The sequence goes on from JBPCRG010000269.1 coordinate 3,562, forward strand.
CGCGATCAGCTTCTTCATGTCCGGCTGGACGAGCGCGACGAGGGCGCCGTAGATGATCGCGATGATCGAGAGCACGACGATGTAGATCGCCCAGTCCTCGCTGCCCTCGGGGTAGAGCGGCAGGTTGAAGCGCAGCAGCCCGTAGCCGCCCATCTTCAGCATCACCGCCGCCAGGATCACCGACGCGGCGGTGGGCGCCTCGACGTGCGCGTCCGGCAGCCAGGTGTGGAAGGGGAACATCGGGACTTTCACCGCGAAGGCGATGAAGAACGTGCCGAACATCACGCCCTGGAAGACGTGGCCGTAGGCGCCCTGCGCCCACCCGGTCTGGAGCTGGAGGATGTCGAGCGTGCGCACCCCTGTCTTGTCGAAGTAAGCCTGATAAGTGGCGATGATCCCGATCAGCATCAGGAGCGAGGCGGCGAGGGTGTAGATGAAGAACTTGATCGCGGCATAGACCCGGTTCGCGCTGCCCCAGACGCCGATAATCAGCGCCATCGGGATCAGCACCAGTTCCC
>JBPCRG010000371.1:0-13348 GCA_050997095.1 Thermomicrobiales bacterium
CCTCATGGACTACGGCAAATTCCGCTACGAGCAGAGCCGCAAAGAGCGGGAGTCGCGGCGCAACCAACATGTGATTGAACTCAAAGAAGTCAGGATCCGTCCCAAGATCGACGACCACGACTTGGAGACGAAGGGTCGGCAGGCGGCGAAGTTTCTTGACGGCGGCGACAAAGTCAAGTTGACGGTGCTGTTCCGGGGCCGCGAGATGGCCCATCCGGACATCGGCAAAGGGCTGCTTGATCAACTGGCCGATTTCTTGCGCCCGCACGGCGCGATCGAGCAGACGCCCCGGCTCGAAGGCCGGGCGATGACGATGATGCTGAATCCGCTGAAGGCGAAGACCAGTCAGCAGGAAAGGGAGAATGGGGCGCGTCGTGAAGAAACAAAAGCTGAAAACCCACAAGGGCGCGAAGAAGCGGTTCAAGATCACGGGAACGGGCAAGATCATGATGGCCCACGGCATGAAGAGCCACTTCCGCCGCCGGAAAGCCCCGAGGGTCAAACGGCAGTTTGACCGGATGCAGCAGGTCGACGACACCGTGGTCGACCGCATCAAGCGGATGCTTCCGTACGGCAGTTGACCAAGGAGTTGTTCGGAGCGGGTGACGGATTGGTCGCCCGGTTGACAGGGGACGAGAACAGACCATGGCTCGTGTGAAGCGCGGTGTCGCCGCCCACCGTCGGCACAAAAAAGTGCTGGCGCAGGTGAAGGGGCACTACTCCTCCAACAATCGATTGTACAAGCGTGCGCATGAGTCGCTCATGCATGCGCTGATGTACGCCTATCGGGACAGGCGGACCCGGAAACGGGATTTCCGGCGCCTCTGGATCATCAGGATCAACGCCGCCGCCCGGATCAACGGTATCTCCTACAGCCGGATGGTGCAGGGACTTCGGGCCGCAGGCGTCACGATCGACCGGAAGATGCTTGCCGATCTCGCCGTGCGGGACGCCGCCGCCTTCTCCGCGGTCGCCAGCATCGCCAAGCAGCACGTGCAGATCGCCTAGAGTTCCCACGAGGCTACTTGAACGCGATGACGTCGCACGAGCAGTCGGTCATTCGCGGCCACGACAACCGAACATTGCGATTCGTTCGCTCGCTCCGCCTCCGGTCGCACCGGGACGCGGAGCGGGCGTTCGTCGTTGAAGGGGTGCGCGCGGTCGACGATGCGCTGCTGCTCGGCGCCACGCCGCGGGTCATTCTTGTCCGGGAGCATTCCTCATGGACGCCTCCCTACGACGAACGCTCGGCCTTCGTCAGGATCGTCTCCGCCGCGATGTTCGACGCGGTTTCGGACACCGTCTCCCCTCAAGGGCTGCTTGCCGTCTTCCCGCAGCCGGTCCTGGACGCCGACGACCGGAGCGACCCCCTCTACCTCATCCTCGATCGGTTGCGTGATCCGGGCAACCTTGGATCGCTCCTGCGTTTGGCGGCGGGGGCGGGGGCGGACGCCGTCTATCTGACCGCGGAGAGCGTCGACCCGTTCAATCCGAAAGTGGTCCGCGCCGCAATGGGGGCGCATTTCCGCGTGCCGATCCGGAGGCTGGACGACGAGGCGGCGGCGTCGATTGCGCGGCGATGCCCCCTTCGCGTGCTGGCCGACTCGGAGGCGGCGTCCCGCTACGACGAGCTGGACTGGCGACGGGGGGTCGCGCTGATCATCGGCTCGGAGGCGCACGGGGTGTCCGACGCGGTGGCGGCCCTCGCAACCGTCACCGCGTCGATCCCGCTGCTCAACGGCGTTGAGTCGCTGAATGCGGGCGTGGCGGGGTCGGTGGTGCTCTTCGAGGCGGCGCGGCGGCGCAGGGCGGGCTGAGCATCCTCCGCCCTTTTCTCTTTGCGGTCGCAGCGTATGAAGCTGGCGAATCCGAGAGAGTCTTCCTTCGACCCTGCCGTGCAACATGAGTCGTCCCGGGGAGATGATCGGGGAAGCAACGGGGCCGGCGGGGAGTGGTAGACTGTCGTCTCAATAAACGAACCATCCGGTCCCGGACGGCTCGCGTCTCGAGATCAAGGTCGGGCAAGGGAGTGCACCGTGCGGAAGCAGGACCTGATTCGCGCCGTCGCCCAGGAGACGTCTCTGGCGGAAAGCAAAGTGGCGGCGGTGGTGACGTCGTTGTTCGACGTGATCGAGCGGGCGTTGGCCGACGGGGACGAGGTCGCGGTCAGCGGCTTCGGGTCGTTTCGGGTGGTCGACCGACCCGCGCGAGCCGGTCGTAACCCGCAGACGGGCAAGCCGATGAAGATTGGACCGGGACGCAGTCCTGCGTTCCGGCCCGGGGCCGCGTTGAAGCGTGCGGTCGACGTCTCTGAGGCATGAGTCCAGGGGGTCGGCGAAGGTCGAGGGTCAGCCGACGGCCGGGGCCGGGACGGTCACATTGGAGTCAGACCGGATGCGATCGCGGATGGCCGCGACGATCTCCGCCTTCGCCGTCTCGATTCCCGCGCCCATCGCGTTGAGCATCGCGCGCTCGTTGGAGCGGCCATGGGCGATGATCACCGGCCCGTTGACGCCGAGGAGCGGGGCTCCGCCGATCTCGGCGTAGTCGAGCCGGGTGCGCACGTTGCGGAATGCAGGCCGCAGGACGGCCGCCGCCATTTTGCGGGGGAGCGTCGCCGTCAGTTCCTCCCGGATCAGGTCGGACATCACGGTGAAGAGACCTTCCATGGTCTTGAGCGCCACGCTGCCGGTGAAGCCGTCCGTGACGATGATGTCGACGTTGCCCTTGAGAATCTCCTTGCCTTCGACGTTGCCGACGAAGTTGATGCGCTTGTCGGCTTGAAGAAGCTCGTGCACCTCCAGAACCAGCGCGTTGCCCTTCGAGGGCTCCTCTCCGTTCGAGAGCAGCGCGACCGTGGGGCGGGATTTGCGGAGGACGCGCTCGCCATACACGGTCGCCATGTGCGCGAATTGGACGAGGTGCTGAGGTTTCGGATCCGTGACGGCGCCGAGGTCGAGCAGGATGGTCCGGCCCCGGGCGTTGGGCAGGACGCTGGCGAGCGCGGGGCGCTCGATCCCCGGGATGCGGCCGAGCACCAGCAGCGACGCGGTCATGACGGCGCCGCTGTTGCCCGCGGAGATCATCGCGTCGGCGCGGCCGGACTTCACCTCGCCGAGCGCGACGTTGATGCTCGAGAGCGGCTTCTTGCGGACGGCCGTCACGGGATGGTCGTCCATCTCGATCGTCTCGGGGGCCTCGACGATCTGGACGTCGAGCGTGGAGGGCGCAAGCCGGAGCAGCGGGGTCAGGTCGGCGGTCCGGCCGACGAGGCTGACCGCGACGCCGAAGGTCCGCGCGGCTTCGATCGCGGCGGGGACGACGACCGCGGGACCGACGTCCCCACCCATGGCATCGACGGCGATTCGCACGATGCGGTCCTCCGATATGCCCGGGGACGCGTCCGACGGGCTGTTCGCGGCTCGACACCGCGACGCCGGCTCATGCGCCCGTCGCGACCCGGGCGCTTTCGCCGCTAGACGTCCAGATTCTGCACTTCGCGGGCATGGGTCTGGATGAACTTCTTCCGCGGCGGCACGGCGACGCCCATCAGCATGTCGAACGTCTCGTCGGCAGCGGGTCCGTCGTCGATGTTCACGCGCAGCAGCGTTCGGCGCACAGGATCCATGGTGGTGTCCCAGAGCTGGTCCGGATTCATCTCGCCGAGACCCTTGTACCGCTGGATCTCCGACTTTTCGCCGAGCTTCTTGACCGCTTCGGAGCGCTGCTCTTCGTTGTAGGTCCAGATCTCCTCCTTGCCGCTCTTGACGCGGTAGAGGGGCGGCTGGGCGATGTACAGATGCCCGTCGAGGATGATCTGCTCGAGGTGACGGAAGAAGAACGTCAGCAGCAGTGTCCGGATGTGCGATCCGTCGACGTCGGCGTCCGTCATGATCACGACCCGATGATACCGGAGTTTGGAGGCGTCGAACTGATCGCCGACCGACGTGCCGAGGGCCGTGATCAGGGTCCGGATCTCGTTGTTCTGCAGAATCTTGTCGAGCCTGGCCTTCTCTACGTTCAGGATTTTGCCCCGCAGCGGCAGGATGGCCTGGAAGCGCCGGTCGCGACCCTGCTTCGCGGAGCCGCCGGCGGAGTCGCCCTCGACGATGTAGAGCTCGGCGCGAGACGGATCGCGCTCCGTGCAGTCGGCCAGCTTGCCGGGGAGGCTGAAGCTTTCGAGGCCGCCCTTGCGCTGGACGAGCTCCCGGGCTTTTCGCGCGGCTTCCCTGGCGCGGGAGGCGGTGAGGCACTTCTCGATGATCTTCCGGGCGATCGCGGGGTTCTCCTCGAGGAATGCCCCGAGCGACTCGTTGACGACGGTCTGCACGGCTCCGGCGACATCGGCGTTACCGAGCTTGCCCTTCGTCTGCCCCTCGAACTGGGGCTCGGCGAGTTTGACCGAGATGATCGCGGTCAGACCCTCTCGGACATCCTCGCCCGAAAGCGACTCGTCGCCTTTGATGAAACCGTTGCGCTTGGCGTAGTCGTTGATGGTCCGCGTCAGCGCGGACTTGAATCCGGAGAGGTGGCTGCCGCCGTCGATCGTGTTGATGTTGTTCGCGAACGTGTGCGTCGACTCACCGTAGCTGTCGTTGTACTGGAGCGCGACCTCGACCAGACAGGCGGCGGTGTCGCGGAGAACGTAGAACGGCCGCTCGTGCACGGGGATCCGGTTCCGGTTGAGGTGCCGCACGAACGAGACGATCCCGCCTTCGAAGTAGAAGGTCATCTCCCGGTCCGTCCGCTCATCGATGAGCGTCAGACTCAGTCCGCGCGTTAGGTAGGCGGTCTCGCGGAACCACTGCGTCAGCGCCTCGAAGCTGTAGTCGAGTCCGGCGACGAAAATCGAGGTGTCGGCAAGGAACGACGTGGTCGTGCCGTGCTCGTCCGGGGAGCACGGTCCGACCTGCTTGACCGGGCCGGTCGGCTTCCCCCGCTTGTATTCCTGGCGGTAGAGCATCCCGACGCGGCGGACTTCGACCTGGCACCAATCGGAGAGCGCGTTGACGACGGAGGCTCCGACGCCGTGAAGACCCCCGGAGACCTTGTATCCGCCTCCGCCGAATTTTCCTCCGGCGTGAAGGACCGTCATGATCACTTCGAGCGCCGACTTGTTCATCTTGGGATGCTTGTCGACCGGAATCCCCCGGCCGTTGTCGACGACGACAACCATGCCATCGGCCTTGATCCTGGTCACGATCTTGTCGCAATGACCGCCCAGCGCTTCGTCGACCGAGTTGTCGACCACCTCGCGCACGAGATGATGCAGGCCGCGCTGGTCGGTGCTGCCGATGTACATTCCGGGTCGGCGGCGGACAGCCTCCAGGCCTTCGAGCACTTGGATCGAACTCGCATCGTATTTCGGTTCTGCCGTTTTCGTCGTCGCCAACTTCGTGCGCTCCTTTTTGGAATAATCTCAGGACTGAGGATTGGCGTCGGGCGTGGGCGGAAATGCCGCCTCCGGTCGCCATGTTCGGATTCGCGAGTTGAAGAAATGCAGGCTCGACATCACCAAGGCACTGGCCACGACGGAGTGGGCGATCACGGCGAGCAGCAGGCCGGGAGCGCTTTCGCCCATCCGCATCCAGACGCCGGCCAGACCGAAGGTGATCACGAGCGACGCGACGATGAAGCTGACGGTCTCCAGAAAGTTGCGCCGGACGACCGTCGCGCTCAGCGCGATCGCCTGCAGCGGAGAGGCCTGACTGACGACGATCGCGTCCGGCGCGAACCAGCTCGCAAGGTAGATCGCGAATCCAATGAGCGCCGCGACGGCGCCGAGCAGCGGACACGAATCGACATCGACGGCGAGCAGCGCCACCCATGCCACCGCGAGCGGCGCGAAGACGAGCGCGGCGATGCCCAGCAGCGCGGCGAAGAGACCGAGGATTCCCCCCCATGCCCGCCCGATCGCGTGCGCCGTCTCCCGCAGGGTTCGATTCCGCCCGAGCACGGAATCGGCGAGCGGCACGCTGTACGACGCGAGCAGCAGGGAGGAGCCAATGAAGACGCCGACGATCACCGCGAGGTCAAGCCACCAGCGATTTTGGGAAAGGTCGATTTGGTCGCGGACGGTGTAGATCTTCGTCCGGTCGATTCCCGAGACCAGCGAGGGCACGAGAAACGACGTCAAGCCGGAGACATCCCACGTGCCGAAATCGGTGACGGAACGCTTGATCTCGGCGGCGGCGACGCCGTCCGACGATCCCAGCCGCAAGACCAGCCGAGCCGCGAGCGCGGTGGGCTTGAAGGTCCATCCGAGCCAAAAGAAAAGATCGAGCAGAACGGGAATGGTGATGAGGAAAGGACGATAGAGGACGGTCGAAAAGCCTTCGGCGATCGTCTCCAGCAGGCCCGGCTTTTCGGCCGTCTTCTTTGTCGCGACGTCACGTTGCATCGTAATCCAGTCAATCGATCCACTATTCGAGCCCAAGCTCGGATAGGCGCTCCTCCTCGAACCCGAAATGGTGGCCGAGTTCGTGGAGCACGGTGATCCGTATTTCGGCGGCAAGCTCCGCCGGACTCGAGAACGCCCGCTGCAGCGGTTTGCGGAAGATCGTGATCTTGTCCGGCAAAGCCATCGAGTATGAGGAGTCGCGGTCGATCAGCGGCGTTCCCTCGTAGAGACCGAACACGTCCCCATCCGGCTCGCCCAAGCCGTCCAGACGATCCTCGCCGGGCTCGTCCTCGACCACGATGTCGACATTGTCCAGACGCCGCCGGATCTCGAATGGAAGTCCGAGCAGCGCGCTGCGGACGAGACGCTCGAAGCGAAGATTCCGTGCCCGATTCGCCACGTCCACAGATGACTTTCGCATAAGGGATATTACCATTTTTGGGCGTGATTTACGATAAACACACGGGTCTCGCTTTGCGTACGTACACTCAGAACTAGGTCCGGGCGGGATCATTTCACGGATAGGCCTGAACCGTCGCCAAGAGCATCTCCCGGGCGATCGAGAGGGGTGCGCCAAGGCCCTTGCCCCCATGCTCGAGCACGACGGCGACGGCGAAGCGGGGCTCAGGCGCGCCGATGAAGCCGATGAACCATGCGTGAGGCTCACGGCCGTCTCCAGTCTCCGCGGTGCCCGTCTTGCCGCCGACGACGAAGCCGTCGATCGCCGCCCTGCCCGCGTATCCCGTGTCGACCGCGTTGACCATCATCGCCGCGACGTCCGAGGCGGTCTGGGCGCTGACCGGCCTCCGCCAGATGCCGGGCTTTCGCGGGTCCAACGCTTCGCCGTCGCCGGTGGTCGTCTGCTCGATGAGATAGGGCGTCATGGTGACGCCCCCGTTCGCGATCGTCGCCGCGACGAGCGCCATGCCGAGCGGAGTTGTGAGGAGCTGCCCCTGGCCGAAGGCGGTGTCCGCGACCGCCGCGGGAGCATCGAGGAACGCGGCGGACCCCGAGATCTGGCCGCGGGCGACGGGAAGGTCGAACGGGATCTTCTCCCCGAATCCGAAGCGCTGGGCGTAGGCGCTCAGCGTCTTGCCGCCGACCTTCAAGCCGACCTGAGCCAGCACGACGTTCAGCGAATAGGCGATCCCGTCGCGCAGCGTCCATCGCGTGACCGAAGCGTCGGGTCGGTTGTTCTCGACGATCACGTGGCCGTCGACGTCGAGCGCGCCGTCGTCCACGAAGACCTCGTCGGGCGTCGCGGCGCCGGTGTCGATCGCGGCGGAGGCGGTCACGATCTTGAATGTCGAGCCCGGCGTGTAGAGCCCGTTGGTGGCTCGGGGCAGCAGGGGTTGCGTCGGATCCGCGTTGAGCGACGCCCAATACGCCTCCGCGGCGCTGGCGCTCGCGGCATCGTCGGCGATCAGGCGGCTTGGGTCGGCGTGGGGGGAGCTTGCCATCACGACCACGGCCCCGGTCTTGACGTCGATCACCACGATGGAGCCGGTTCGGCCCGCGAGCAGCGCGTCCGCCCGAGCCTGAAGCGCGGCGTCGATCGTGAGGCGGACGTCGCCGCCTTTCGCCGGCCGATGCAGGAGGCTCTCCATGCGGCGGACGAACGGATTGCCGGCGTCGGCTCCCGCCAGCGTCGGGTCGTACGCCGCCTCCAATCCGGTTTTGCCGTACTTGAGCGGCGAGAAGTAGCCGGCGACATACGAGGCGGGTTCCGGGTAGAGGCGGTGCGCGACGCCGCCGACGATCCGGGTCTCCGCCAGCACGTTGCCGTTGCGGTCGAGGATCGAGCCGCGGTCGGCGCGGAGGTCGGCGTTTCCGGCGCGCGGATTGGCGACGACCTGCCCGGTCTCGGGGTCGGCGGCTTCGCGGGTGAACGTGTCGTTGCCGCCGACGACCTGGAGACGGAGCAGCTGGGCGGCGAGCAGGCCGAAGACGACGAACAGGGTGAAGGCGGCAGAGGCGGCCGCGCGGGGCAGCCGCCGGCTTCCGCGGTCGATGCTCGGCCACAGGCCCGCCGCGGTCAGGGCTCCGCCTCCGCCAAGCCAGAGGAGCCAGCGGCCGTCGTGCGTGGCGGGGACGCGCAGGATCTCGACGACGATGGCGCCGAGCCCGACGACGGTCAGCATCTTTCTCAGCGTGAAGCCGACGTTGCCCGCCATGGATCAGGTCCTTTTCCGGGAGATGTTCAGCAGCAGGCCGACGATCAAGAAATTCGTCAGCAGCGAGCTGCCGCCGTAGGAGACGAACGGCAGGGTCACCCCGGTCAGCGGGATCAGGCGGATCACCCCGCCCATGATGATCACCGCCTGCAGGGCGATCGTCGTGGTCAAACCGATCGCGACGAGCCGAAGGTATCCGTCCTGGCTGCGCAGGGCGATCGAGAATCCTCTGGCGACGAGGAGAAAGAAGAGCGAGAGCACGGCCAGCGTTCCGAGCAGGCCGAGCTCCTCGCCGACCGCCGAGAAGATGTAGTCGGTCTGGACCGCGGGGATGCGCCACGGTTGGCCTCTGCCCAGTCCCTGCCCGAAGACCCCGCCGGCGGCCATCGCGTATTCCGACTGGATCTGCTGGAAGCCGCCGAAGACGGGATCCCGCCACGGGTCGAGCCAGTTCTGCGCGCGCACGCCGATGCGGAAGAAGAGTTGGTAGGCGACCCAGCAGGCCGCGGTGAAGGCGACCAATCCGGTGGCGACGTAGATCAGGCGGCCGGTCGCCACGTACATCATGACCAGAAAGATCCCGAAGAGCAGCATGGCCGAGCCCAGATCGTTCTCGACGACGAGGACCAGCAGCGACGTCCCCCACATCAGCACCATCGGCAGGAGATACGGGATGGGGGGAAGCCGGAACGGGCCGACGGCCCAGGTCGAGCCGATCAGCTCCTTCTTGTCGTCCAGATACGCGGCGAGGAAGAGCACCAGGCCGATCTTGATCAACTCGGAGGGCTGGGCCTGGAATGGACCGACCGCGATCCACAGCCGGGCTCCGTTGATCGGCACGCCGAAGACCAGTGTGGCGCAGAGCAGGGCGATGCAGACGGCGAGCAGCGTGTATTTGTATCGGCGCAGCAGCGCCCATTGACGGAAATAGGCGGCGGCGAGCGACATCACCAGCAGGCCGGCTCCGAGATAGAGGGAATGCCGCTGCGCGATCTTGTCGACGCCGAGGTAGCGGGCGGCGAGATCGGGCTGGAGCCGCTGGATCATCAGGAATCCGACCACGGACAGCGACGCGACGATCGGGAAGACGGCTTGATCGCCATCGAATCCCGCCAGCGTCCAGCTCAGGCTGACCGCGAACAGGAACGCCGCGAGCAGCAGCGCCTGCCGGAGATCGCCCCAGCCGACGGCGAGCGTCCGCTCCCGCGCGACCGCGATCGTCGCCATGCCGACCACCGCCGCGGCCGCGGGCCAGCAGAGGAGGCCGATCTCGGCAAGCCTGATCCGGGACCGCGAAGTGGTCATGCCTGGAGATCGGTCGGCCCGAGGTACCGCTCGGCGATGATGCCGAGGCGTCGACGGGTGTCCAGCGAGATGTGCCGCGGGTCGGTGACGATCGCGCCCGCCAATGCCGACGAGCACGCGCAGGCGCGGGCGGGCAGGCCCGTCTCCGCGAGTCCGACCAAGATCCGGCGCGCGGCCTCGGTGTTTCTGCGCAGGTTGGCGACGACCATCTCGACCGTCACCGCCGCCTCCGTCTCATGCCACACGTCATAGTCCGTGACCATCGCGACCGTCGCGTAGCAGAGCTCGGCCTCCCGGGCGAGTCGGGCCTCCGGCATGGCGGTCATCCCGATCACCGACGCCCCCCAGGAGCGGTACAGCTCGGACTCGGCCCTGGTCGAGAACTGGGGACCCTCGATGCAGAGATAGCACCCGCCGTTGACGACCGTCGGCGATCCTCCGGTCGTCGCCCGCTCCACCTGATCCCGAAGCGCTCCGCAGAATGGATCGACCAGCCCGACATGGGCCACGGCCCCGTTGTCGAAGAACGACCGTGGACGAAGCATGCTGCGGTCGATGATCTGGTCGGGAAGCACGATCGAGAGCGGGGGCAGGGCCTCGCGCAGGCTGCCGACCGCGCTGACGCTCAGGATGTGGGTGACGCCCAGTTGCTTGAGCGCGTAGATGTTCGCCTGATACGGCAGCTCCGTCGGCGTGTGGGCGTGTCCGGCGCCGTGGCGGGGCAGGAACGCGACGTCCAGTCCGCCGATCGCGCCGATCGTCACCGCGGCGCTGGGCAGACCGTAGGGGGTCGGGATCTCGCGCCGGTCGGTCACGTTCAGTTCGGGCAGGTGATAGAGGCCGCTGCCGCCGATCACGCCAAGCATTGAGGTCGACAATAGGGGCATTCCTTTCATGGACCGCATCCGAGGGACAATGGTAGTCGGCGGCTTCGCACTGCCGCCATCGCGGAGCGCGAGCGGGGGAGCCCGTCCCGGTTCGTTCCATGGTAGTATTCCCGGTCGTGAAAGATGATGGCGTCCCTCCGCACGCGGAGTGGAGCGCGGCACGGGAGGCTCCGCCGGGATGGCGTTGGCGAAATCGCAAAAGACGGAAATCATTGGCGGCTTTCAGCTGCACGAGTCCGACACCGGTTCGCCCGAGGTGCAGATCGCGCTGCTGACGCAGCGCATCACCGAGCTGACCGACCATCTGCGGTCGAACAAGCATGATCACCATTCTCGGCGCGGGTTGCTTCAGATGGTGGGACGTCGGCGACGGTTGCTGGCCTATCTCAACAACAACGACGTCGAGCGGTATCGCGCGACGATCGCGCGCCTGGGTCTGCGCAAGTAGTCGGTCACGGATGCAGCCGCCGGGCTGAGTTTCGGCTCGGCGCGCGCGCGACCGGTCGAAATGCGCCCCGTCCGCTGGATCGGTGCGGAGGATCTTGATGGCCCAGGGCGTTTTGCCCTGGGCTATTGTCGTTGCCAGTTTCCGAAGGGGAAGCCGGGCGGAGTTCGACGGGGAGGGAAGGCGAACGCGGACGTTCGTCCATGTTTCTAGGCTGAGGAAGGATGGGGAATTGGAGCGGGGCGGGGAGCGGTCGCCGCCGCGCTCCAGTCCCTCACCGGATCGGCCGTTGTCGAGATCCGCGGGTTGCCGCCGGATCGCGATCGCCAACCGACGACGAAGTCGGCGGGCTTTTTCAGGAAAAGGACAAGATCGATGAATGTCGGATCGGAACATATGAAGCGGGTGAGCGTCGATATCGCAGGTCGGACGCTTTCGATCGAGACGGGCCTCCTTGCCGAGCAGGCGCACGGCGCCGTCGTCGTCCGCTACGGCGACTCGATGGTGCTGGTCACGGTGGTGGGGGAGCAGGAGCCCAAGGAGCACTTGGACTTCTTTCCGCTCTCGGTCGACTACGAGGAGAAGATGTACGCCGCGGGCAAGATCCCCGGCGGCTTCATCAAGCGCGAGGGCCGGGCGACCGAGGGCGCGACGTTGGCGGCCCGGTTGACGGACCGGCCGATCCGGCCGCTTTTCAAGAAGGGCTACAAATCCGAGGTCCAGGTCATCACCACGGTGATGTCGGCCGATCAGGAGAACGATCCGGATCTGCTCTCCATCATCGGCGCGTCGGCGGCGCTGATGCTCTCGCCGATCCCCTGGGACGGGCCGATCGGGGCAGCCCGCGTGGGTTACATCGACGGCAAGGTGGTGGTCAACCCGCTCTACTCGCAGTTGGCGTCGAGCAGCCTCGACATGGTGGTCGCGGGGACCGAAGACGCGATCATGATGGTCGAGGGCGAGGCCGACCAAGTCTCGGAGGACGTCCTCCTCGATGCGATCGCGGCGGCGCACGACGAGATCAAGCGCATCACCGCGATCCAGAAGGATCTTGCCGCGCTGGCGGGCAAGGGCAAATGGAATTACACCCCCGCCGTCAAGAACGCCGCCTGCGCGGATGCGGTCGCGGCGTTCATCGGGGAGCGGCTGAAGGACAAGGTCCACAACCCGGACAAGGTCGTCCGCGTCGAAGGGACGGACGAGCTCAAGCAGGCCGTGATCAACCAGTTCGGATCGAAGGACGGCGAGCCCGCGGCGTATCCCGCCAAGGACGTGGCTGACGCCTTCGACTCTTTGCTCAAGACGGAAGTCCGCAGCGGCATCTTGCGGGACGGCGTCCGGCCGGATGGCCGCGGCCTGAGCGAGATCCGGCCGATCTGGTCGCAGGTCGGCTATCTGCCGCGGGCCCACGGGTCGGCGATCTTCACGCGCGGGCAGACCCAGGTCGTGACCGTCGCGACGCTGGGATCGACCGCCGAGGAGCAGCGGCTCGACTCGATCAGCCCCGAGAATCGGAAGCGCTACATCCACCACTACAACTTCCCGCCGTTCAGCGTCGGGGAAGTGCGCCGGATGCGCGGGCCCGGCCGCCGGGACATCGGCCACGGGGCGCTCGCCGAGCGCGCGCTGCTGGCCGTTCTGCCGACGGTCGACGATTTTCCGTACACGATGCGGCTGGTCTCCGAGATCATGAGCTCCAACGGCTCGTCGTCGATGGCGAGCGTCTGCGGCAGCACGATGGCGCTGATGGACGCGGGCGTGCCGATCTCCGCGCCGGTCGCGGGCGTCGCCATGGGCCTGATCACCGATCCCGAGAACGGCGCGTTCGCGGTGCTGACCGACATTCAGGGCATCGAGGATGCGCTCGGGGACATGGACTTCAAAGTCGCGGGGACGCAGGAAGGGATCACCGCGATCCAGATGGACATCAAGGTGAAGGGGATCACCCAGGAGATCCTGCAGCAGGCGCTGGACCAGGCGCATGACGGCCGCCAGTTCATCCTCGGCAAGATGATGGAGACGATCTCGACCCCGCGGGACACGATGTCGCAGTTCGCGCCACGGGTGACCCGCGTCAAGGTCAGCCCGGACAAGATCGGCTCGATCATCGGACCAGGCGGGAAGCACATCCGCGCGC
>JBPCRG010000470.1:0-3476 GCA_050997095.1 Thermomicrobiales bacterium
CGCCTTCGTCACGCCCGGTGGCGCGACCGCGTGGTCGCAGGCGTCTAGGGCATCGGCACCCCCGCCGTCATCGAACGGACCGCAGAGGAGGAAACTCGTGGAGAAGAAGCCCATGGACCGGAAAATCTCGAATCGCGCCCGCGTCGTCGCGGTTCCCGCAGCCGCCGCGCTGGCGGTCGCAGGACGGTTCGGGGCCGGTCAGATCGCCAGCGCCCAGCAAGCCGCGACCGTCCGGCTGACCGGATTCACCTCCTCCAAGGACGAGGAGACGCTCTTCACCCAGATCATCGCGGCCGCCGAAGCCGCCAACCCCTCGGTCAAGGTCAAGTACGAGCCGATCCCCTCGGACTATCCGACCAAGCTGCAGACGGACATCGCGGCGGGATCGGTGGCCGACATCTTTTACGTGGACAGCCTGCTCGCCCCCGATTTCATGGTCAACGGCGTGCTGCTGCCGCTCGACGACTACATGGCGAACTCCGGGGTCAAGTCCACGGACTTCTATCCCGGCCTGATCAAGGCGTTCCAGCTCGGCGGCAAAACCTATGGGCTGCCGAAGGACTGGTCGAGCCTGGCGATGATCTACGACAAAAAGGCGCTGACCGACGCCGGCATCGCGGCCCCCCCGACCACGTGGGAGGAATTGACCGCCGCCGGGCAGGCGCTTCTGAAGAAGTTCGGCTCGCCGAGGATCTGCATCCCCGCCGACATCGCCCGCTACTTCGCGTTCCATTACGCCGCCGGGGCCAAGGTCATCAGCGACGACGGCGCCTCGATCCAGATCGATTCGCCGGAGGCCGCGACGGCGCTTGGCTACTACTACGGGATGTACAAGGACGGGATCGCGACGACGCCCGCCGACTCCGGGGCGCAGTGGCCGGGGGACGCGCTGGCGAAGGATCTGGCCGACATCGTCTTCGAGGGCAACTGGGTCTTCCCGTTCCTGAAGACGCAGGCGCCGACCTTGGATTTCGGCATCGCCGAGATGCCGGCGGGACCGGCCGGCAAGGCGACCCTCGCGTTCACCGTGTCGTTCTCGGTCTCCGCAAGCACCAAGGTTCCCGAAGCCGCCTGGGCCATCGAGAACTACATGACCGGGCCCGAGGGAATGGGCAAATGGGCGTCGCTGGGACTGGCGATGCCGTCGCGGTCCGCCCTCGCCGCGGAATGGCTCGCGAAGTTCCCGGAGCGCGAGCCGTTCCTGAAGAGCGGCGACTACGCGCGCGGATGGCAGCTCGGACCGGGCGGAAACACGTTCAACAACGATGCGAACGCCGCGATGCAGGGCCTCTTCGCCGGCACGCAGGACGTCGCGACGACGTTGAAGAAGATGCAGACGGCCGCGCAGAGCCGGATCAAGCTGACCCCGGGCGCCGCCGCGACCCCCGCCGGCGCGTAGCGTTCACTTATCGGCGCCTGCCGCGAGGCAGGCGCCTTTTCGCCGTTCCGACGCGAACCGACGACGGAGGAGGACGCGATGGCAGCCGCTGTGACACGGCCGGGGCGCGGCCGCAACCCCATCGTCTCCGAGGACCGGCGGGCGGGGCTCGTCTTCGTGCTCCCGGCCATGCTGATCTTTACGGTCTTCATCTTCGGCGCCATCGTCTTCGCGTTCTACATCAGCCTTCAGGACTACTCGCTCCTGGACAAAGGCGGGGTGGGCCAACTCTTCACCCACCCGGCCCGGAATTGGGTCGGGCTGGACAACTACCGCCAGATCCTGCACAACGGCGATTTCTGGAACGCGTTCCGGAACACGTCTTGGTACGCGCTGGGCGTCGTGCCCGCGCAGACGATCACCGGCCTGACGCTGGCCGTGCTCGCGAACCGCAAGATCCGGGGCAAGACGTTCTTCCGGACGGCGTTCTATTTCCCCGCGATCAGCTCGTCCGTCGTGATCTCGATCATCTTCCTCTGGATGTACTCCGCGCGCGGCCCGTTTAACTACGCGCTCTCGAAGATCGGCTTTCCCACGCCGAAACCGGTCTGGCTGGCGAATCCCCGCGGCGTCTTCTCGATGGCGCTGCAGCACGTCGGGATCCATCACGTCTCGGTCTGGCTTGAGGGGCCGAGCGTGGCGCTGCTCTCGATCATGATCCTCAACGTCTGGACGACGACCGGCACGATGATGGTGATCTTCCTCGCCGGTCTGCAGAACGTGCCGGGCGACGTCTACGAGGCCGCGGCGCTGGACGGCGCGTCGAGATTCCGCGCGTTCAAGGACATCACGGTCCCGCTGCTCAAACCCGTCACCGCGTTCGTGATCACGATCGGCCTGATCGGCACGTTCCAGGTCTTCGACCAGATCTGGGTGATGAGCGAGGGCGGACCCCAGAAGAAGACCACGACGCTCGCGTATCTCGTCTACGTCGAGGGCTTCAAGCAGGGTCGTGGGTTGGGCTACGCCTCGGCGATCGCCGTCGTGCTCTTCTTCATCATCATGGTCCTCTACTTCGCGCAGAAGCGGATCACCCGGGAGCAGGCTTGATGGGGCTGATTCTCCAGGCGCCTGCGGAACGGCGATCACTCGGAACAGGGGGCTGACGATGGCGGTGGCGGCAAATCAGGTGGCGCGGACGGAGTCGGTCGCGAAAGGCACCGAGGAGAAGGACGGTCCCACCGGGACGATCCTCAACCTCGTCGCGTACGTCGTGCTGATCGTGGTCGCGTTCCTCATGTTCGTGCCCTTCATCTTCTCGGTCACGACCTCGTTCAAGACGCTGCCCGACTCGAACGCGCTGCTCTCGATGCGCGGACTCTTCTGGCCGGCGACGCTGACCAGCGAGGCCTACCACAAGGTCTTCGAGTCGAACATCGACCGCTGGTTCTTCAACAGCGTCTTCGTGGCCGTGATCTGGGTGATCGGCCGCGCGTTCGCCGACTCGGCCGCGGGCTACGCCTTCGCCCGGATGCAGTTCCCAGGCAAGAACATCCTCTTCGTGGCGGTGCTCGCGACCCTGATGATCCCCGGCATGGTCACGATCGTGCCCAAGTTCCTGATCCTCAAGCAGCTGCACCTGCTCAACGGCTACGGCGCGCTGACGCTGCCGTTCCTCGCCGACGCCTTCGGCATCTTCCTGATGCGGCAGTTCTTCGAGTCGATTCCGGTCGAGTTGGAGGAGGCGGCCCGGGTGGACGGCGCGAGCCGGTACCGGATGTTCGCCGAGATCATCCTGCCGAACTCGATGCCCGCCCTGACCGCTCTGGCGATCTTCAGCTTCCAGGGGAGCTGGAACGCATTCCTGGAGCCGTTGATTTTCGTGAACAGCGAGCGCGTGCGCACCCTGCCGCTCGGTCTGGCGTATTTCCGACAGGCGAACTACACCGAATGGCCGACGCTGATGGCGATCGCGGTGATCACGACGCTGCCGATGGCGATCTTCTACATCGTCTTCCAGCGCTGGTTCGTCGAGGGCCAGGTTTCGAGCGGCATCAAGGGATAGCTCACGGGCCGAAACGTCGTCGCTCCCTTGCCC
>JBPCRG010000489.1:0-3127 GCA_050997095.1 Thermomicrobiales bacterium
GTCATGGACCCCTTCCATGTGGTCCGCCTGGCCGGCGACGCGTTGGACCGTTGCCGGCGCCGCGTCCAGCATGACCTGCACGGGCACCGCGGCCGCAAGGACGACTCGCTCTACCGGGCCGCCGGACCCTGCACACCGGCGCGGACCTACTCACCGACCGGCAACGACAGCGGCTGACCGCGTTGTTCGGGGTCGAGGACCACGTCCAGGTCGAAGCCACCTGGGGCATCTACCAGCGCATGCTCGGCGCCTACCGCGACCCCGACCGCGGCAAGGGACGCGAGCAGATGACCAGCTCATCGACTCGGTCAGCCAGGCCATCCCCGCAGCCCCGATCGAGATCCGTCGCCTCACTCGGACCTTGAGCCGGCGAGCCGCTGACGTGCTGTCCTACTTCGACCGACCCGGCACGTCCAACGGCCCGACCGAGGCCATCAACGGCCGACTCGAACACCTCCGCGGCTCCGCCCTCGGCTTTCGCAACCTCACCAACTACATCGCCAGGTCCCTGCTCGAAGCCGGTGGCTTCAGGCCGCAGCTACACCCCGGATTGTGAAGAGCCGGTTTGTCAGCACGCCGGTCGCGGCATCGATCACCCAGAGATCGCCGTCGAGAAGCAGCTGAAAACTGTTCTCGGCAAAGGCGATCCTCGTGCTGTCGGGCGACCAGACGATGTCGTTCAGACGGATTTTGATCCGCCTGGCTTTGAGGTCGCCGCGGACGCGCAAGGCCCCTGTCCCCGCATCGCGGACGCAGAGCCGGTCGGGACGGCGGCCCATGGTGGCGACCGACCGGCCGTCCGGCGAGAGCGAGACGATCTGTTCGGCGGACGTGAACGTCCGTGGCGACGAAGGCGTCGCCGCCTGCGCCAGCGCGAGAATCGGAAGCAGGGGCAAGAGGAGCGATGCCAGCAATGCCGACGTGAGAAGGGATGGCGCTGTTCGGCGTGCCATGGCTGCGTCCTCCCGGAATCGTCCGCCTGCGGAACCGATGCGTTCAACTGGAGGCCAGTATGCCCGCCCGTCCAGTCGCATGCGTCTGCGCAGCGGAGGTCCGGAACGAGCATCGTCGGGCTGTCGACGCGTCTCACCGACAAGCGATCGAACGCGCATCTATTCTTGACAACTCACTACAGAATCATCACAATACCATCCGCGCGTCGTCCTGACGCCTGCCCGCCGCCGATGCCCCATTGTCCGGCGGTCGGAAGCCGTCCAGTCCAAGGAGTTCTCGACCATGTCCAACCACGACGATCTTTCTTCCGCTCCGGGCGCCGGAGCGCGCCTGAGCCGCCGCGGCCTGATCCAGAGATCGGCCGGGCTCGGCCTCTCCGCGGCGCTCGCGGCCGCCGTGCTCGAGGCCGGGGGCGCGGAGGCGCTGGCCGCGTCCGGCGCCGGGGGCGCGATCCGCGCCGCGTCGCTTCAGTACCACGGCAAGACCCTCGTACTCGCGATACCGCAGTCCACGGTCCAGCTCGACCCCGCGATCGGCGGCTCCAACGGCTACGGCGACATCATTCCGGTCAACGAGAACCAATACGAGGGTCTGACCCGCTACAAGAACGGCACCGCCGAGATCGAGCCCGCCCTTGCCGAGAGCTGGACGGTCTCCGCCGACGGGCTCGCCCACATCTTCAAGATCCGCCCCGGCGTCCTCTTCCACGACGGCACGCCCCTCGACGCCAAGGCGGTCGAGACCAACTTCCTCCGCCAGCTCGACGACAAGCATCCGCTGCACGCCGAGGGCATGGTCTACGTCGAGATCGTCTTCGCCGACGTCGCGACCGTCAAGGCCACCGGCGATCTGGAGCTCACCGTCACGCTCAAGCGGCCCACGGTCCTGCTGCCCGGCAATCTCGCGGTCTTTGCGGCGGGAATCGTCAGTCCGACGGCGCTCACGCAATTCAAGAGCGAATTCAGCCAGCACTCGGCGGGCACCGGGCCCTTCAAGCTCGACCACTGGACGAAGGACGTCGAGCTCGTCTACGTCGCCAACGAGAGCTATTGGGGCGGTCGGCCGAAGCTCGACAAGGTGATCTGGCGCACGATCGCCGACGACACGGTCCGCCTCTCGGAGCTGACCACCGGCGGGTTCGACGTCGCCAACCAGGTCGACTTCAAGGACGTCGAGAGCGTCAAGAGCGACGCCAAGCTGCGGCTGGTGACCGGCCCGTTCTGGAACATGCAGTTCCTCGGGCTGAACCAGAAGCTGGCCCCCTTCGACAACCTGAAGGTGCGGCAGGCCCTCCAATACGCGATCAACAAGCAGAACATCGCCGACGTCGTCTTCTACGGAAACTACACGCTCGGGGCCGGGCCGGTCGCGCCGGGGATCCTCGGCTACGACGCCGGACTCGCCTCCACCTACGCCTTCGATCCCGAGAAGGCCAAATCCTTGATCGCGGAGTCCGGCGCGGCGAACATCTCGTTCGACCTCTACAACCGGTCCAACTCGATCTGGCCGATCCTCGGCCAGCTGATCCAGAGCGACCTCGACGCGGTCGGGATCAAGGTCAAACTCCTCTCGCTCGAGGACGCGGAGTTCTTCGCCCAGCTCAACGCGGGCAGGGCCCCGGCGTTCCTGAACGACTGGACGTGGGACAACGGCGACCCGGACAACGTGATGTACTCGCTCTTCACCGCCCCCCGCGCGGTGACCCGCCTCGGCTACAAGAACGACACCGTCAACGGCCTCGTCGTTCAGGCGCAGACGGAGAAGGATCCGCAGAAACGGACCGACCTATACGTCCAGGCTCAGAAACTCATCCTGGACGACGCGATCAAGGTCTTCTTCGGCTACCCGAGCCGTGCCCTCGGCGTCGCGAAAAAGGTGCAGAACCTCGTCCTCTCCCCGATCGGCAACATCGTCCTGCGCGACGTCGACATCGCGTAACCACGGACCGCTGCCTCATTGACCCGTACGCCCGGCCATGGCCGGGCGTACGGGTTGATCGCATCCGAAGGGAGCGGCCCTGGACTCCATGCGGCAGCGATGCCCGCCCCCCATCGTCATTCCGAGCGGAGCCCGCAGGCGGAGTCGAGGAATCTCTTCGAGCGGAGCGAGAATCGCAGTCACTCCAACCGACCACAAATGACGAGGCACAGACCGCCAGGTCATGCCGACGACG
>JBPCRG010000633.1:0-4104 GCA_050997095.1 Thermomicrobiales bacterium
CGCCGATGCTGAGCGAATCGCCGCCGCGGATGATCTGGCGGCCGGCGAACCAGTAGACGACGGCGGGGGAGATCGCGAAGAAGGCCGAGATGATCGTGAAGAACCATCGCCCGACCATCTGCTGCCGCACCTGGAGACCCGAGAGCCCGGCGTTCTCCTTGCGGAACCTGCCGATCTCGTAGCTTTGGCGCCCGAAGGCCTTGGAGAGCAGCACGCCGCTGACCGAGAGGGTCTCCTCGACGAGGGCGGTCATGTCCGCCATCGTGCGCTGGGTCGACGTGGTCAGGCGCCGGCGCGCGGCGCCGACGATGTAGGTCAGACCCATGAAGATCGGGAGGAGGGCCAGCGAGATCAGCGCCAGCCGCCAATCGATGATCCACATCGCGACGACCGTCGAGATCGCAAAGGCGAGGTTGCTGACGACGCTCGTCGCCGTCTCGGTCACGACCTGCTGGACGCCGCCGATGTCGTTGGAGAGGCGCGACTGGATCTCGCCCGTCCGGGTCGAGGTGAAGAAGCGCAGGGGCATCGCCTGGAGATGGGCGTAGAGCGCGTCCCGCAGGTCGCGCATCACCTTCTGGCCGATCTGGGTGTTGAGGTAGGTCTGGCCGAGGCCGACGAGGCCGATCACGATCGGCAGGCCGACCATCAGGCCGACATACAGGTAGAGCTTGTTCAAATCATGCTGCGGGATCGCCGTGTCGATGATCAGCTTGAGCAGGATCGGGCGCGCGATCCCGAGGACGGCGGTGATCAGGATCGTGACGACCGTGGCCGCGACCGGGGCGCGGTAGGGCTTGAAGAATCCGGCCACCCGGACCAGCGTCCGGCGATCCACGCGCCGGTCATGGCCCGGCGGAAGCGGCCCGTCGCCTCCCATCATCCGTCCGATCGGCCCGGCGCCGCGCTGCATCGTCGTCCCTCCCCCATCGTCGACGCGTTCCCGAAAGAGTATCGATGAACGGGACCCGCCAGCCGAGGTTCAGTGGCAGCGCGGACGCCGCCAGACGCGGGACGGCTCCGGTCACCTTTCCGGCGGCGCAATTTCGGACGGGACGGTCGGCGCGGACGGCGGCGCGCCCGCGATCGGCGCGAAGTCCACCGGGGCGACGACCATGGGCCGCCACGGGTGCAGGGAGGAATCGGCCAGCACGCCGTTGAGCAGGGCGCCGAGGATGAAGACGATGCCCGTCAAGTAGAGGAAGACGAGAAAGATGATGAAGCTGCCCCCGACGCCATACGGGGATCCCGTATTGAACAGCAGCACGAAATATTGGAACCCTTCGAGCAGCGCGATCCAGCTGAACGCGCTCAGCACCGCTCCGGGCAGCGTCCAGCGGAAGGGGGGGCGGGTGACCGTGCCGAACCGGTAGAGCATGGTCAGCGCGATCGCGATCCCGACCGTGGTGACGGGCCAGCGGCTGAGGTTCCAGACGTGGTTGAACGACGAGCCGAGATTGAAGCGCGCGGAGATCTCGTTGCCCAGACTGCGGCCGCCGAGGAAGAGCAGGAACGCGAGGAAGCCGGAGAGGCCCATGATCGCGGTCAGGACCATCGCGACGATCCGCTTCAGCCAGAAGGGACGGGTGTTGGTCACGTTGTAGGCGCGGTGGCAGGCGTTGATGCCGCCGGATCCGCTCCAGACCGAGACCAGCAGCGCGACGACGACGGTCACGGAGAGCTTGCCGCTGCCGGTGCGGTTGATCGCCTGCTCGACGATGTACGAGAGCAGATCCTGCAGCGGAGCCGGCGCGTAGTCCGTGATCGCGTTCTGGAGCGAACTCGACACATTGATGTGGAGATAGTGCTCCAGCAGCGCGGCAAGCGACATCGCCAGCAGCACGAACGACGGCAGCGCGAAGACGAGGCTGTACGCGACCTGGGTGGCGAGGGCCGTGACCTCGATCCGGTTCCAGGCGTTGTAGACGAGCCAAGGCAGCGCGCGCCACAGCGGCACGCGCCTGCCGAGGGTTTGGCCGCTTCGGGTCGGATCGGCGATTGCGGCGGCCGTCGACCGTGGTTTCATCGTTGGCGACCGCCTGCGGGCAGCGACGGGTCCAGCGTCGCGGGGAGGGACGCCGCGCGGCGGTTCCCGCTGCGGCGCGACGACTGGCGAATTCCCGATCGACGCCTGCACGGACGGGACCGGTACAGGATAGCAGCCGATTCCGGCCGGGCGCACCCGGCCGCCCCGCGGGGCGGCCGCCGGCCGTGGGTCAGGCGGGCGGGGATTCCGGCGCGTTCCGGCGACGCCCGCGCCGGAACCACAGGCCCGACGCGAGCCCGATGGCGGTCGCCAGCGCGTGCGCGACCGCGTTGTCCGGGCGCTGGAAGGTGAAGGCAGCGGCCGCGACCGCGGTCATCACCGACAGCGGCAGCAGCGGCCATCTGCCCGGCAGCAGCGCCGCCGCCGCCGCGAACGCGCCGTGGAACGAGGCCGACGACCCCGTTTCGGCGACGTGCAGGTAGCGCTCCGCCGTGCGGCCGCCCAGCCCGGACGCGATCCGGAGGATGACGATCGTGAGCGGGGAACTGATCCAGTCCGCGAGCAGAAAGGCGACCGCCGCCCGGGCGCTGCCCGCCAGCGTCTCGAGGATGAGCAGCGACGAGAGGACGAAGAGCGCCATGTGCCATTTCAGGCCCGGCTCGGATTGGACGAACGTGCTAACCGGCAGCGTCCAGAACCGGCCGTGGCGGACGACGTCGAGATCCATCCCGAACCGCTGCTCCAGCCGCGCGTGAGCCGCCGCGGAGATCGTCGCCGAATAGACGCCCGCGACCAGGATCGCCGAGCAGATGAGGATGGTGGCCCGGAAGCGCAGCAGCCACTCCCGCGTCGAGCGCGGAGGGAACGGCGGCCAGGCGGCCTGAATCAGGCGTTCACGCATCGTCGGGGTTGACCACGCTCATCCTGCGGCTGACCGATCTCGTTCCGCTCCCACGATGCCTCTTGCCGGCCGGTCGAGGCGCCGCCGCACGCCCTCATCCTGCGGCATCGTCCGGCGACGCGTCCACCCGCACCCGCCCCGGCTCCAACCCCGTCAGCGCCGTCTCCTCCCGGCGAATGAGCGCGTAGGCCGCGACCGCGACGCCGAGCGTCATCAGGGCGAGTCCGACCGGCACGTCCCAGGGGCGGTAGCGCAGCGCGATCGTCGCGTGGCCGGCGGGAACGGCCATCGTCATGGCCCGCCCCTCCTGCCGGACGGGTTTGGACGCTCCGTTGATCTCCGCGGTCCAGTCGGGCGAGAAGTTCTCCTGAACGACGAGCGTGCCCGGCAGCGTCGTGTCGCAGGCGACGTCGATGTCGCCGCCGCGGCTTTGCGCGGTGCAGACGGATCGCGAACCGTCGTCGTGCTCGACCGCCGCGTACTCACGGCCGGGCGGAGCCCGGTAGATCGAAATGTCGTTCGGCTTGGAGGCGAGATCCATGCCGGGCGGCGGACCGACCCATGAGGCCTCGAGCACGGGCTCTGGCTCGGGCCTGTCCTTCCAATGCCAGACGATTCCCGCCGCGCTGATCTTGAGGTTGCGGCTGATCGCGCGGCCCAGCCAGGCCTGCTCGCCGAACGGGGTGTTGACCCACTGCGCGTCCGGAGTGCGGAGCCGGTCGAGCACGGGGGCCATCTCCGCTGGGGTCGGCGCGGTCGAGATCCAGATCCGGGCGTGGTCCTTCACATCGTTCAGCGCAAAGAGCAGCAGCGCCGCAGCGACGAGGCCGGTATCGAATCCGACCCGAAACACGCGGCCGGACACCGGAGACGCGACGCCGATCAGGCATTGCGGCCATCGCTTGCGGCTTCGGACCACCTCGTCGACGCCGACCGCGGCCAACCCCAGAATCGCGGGAATCGCCAATCTCGCGATCAGCGGCGGATTGCGGATGCCGACCACGAAAGACCAGACCGAGGGCAGGGGCTTGGCCACGTCGCGAAGCATGCGCAGCGGGTCCGCGCTGGCGATCCAGAACGTCGACACCGCCCAAGCCAGGAGGAACCAGGCGATGCGCGGCCGCGCCCGCGCCAAGCGGATGAACCCGAACACGGCCAACACGAACACGACCCCACCAGTGTGGTTGATGTAGAGATATGGAAACAGCATCTTGCC
>JBPCRG010000020.1:0-3052 GCA_050997095.1 Thermomicrobiales bacterium
GCGGCGGGCTGGCCCGGACCAGTTCGATCCTGATGGTGGCGAAATAGCGATCCGCGTGCGTTGACGCCCGACCTGCGGATTTTGGAGAACCCGGTTCGCCCCAGCAGGCGATCCGGGTTCTCCATTCCAGACGGCGGCGCGGGGCTGTGATAGCATCGAAAGATGGAATCCTCGGCACGATCGAAGTGGAACGGCGGGGCGATGAACAGCGGGCTCCTGAAACGGTTGTGCGAGACGCCGGGCGTCTCGGGATACGAAGAGAAGATTGCGGCGCTGGTCGCGGACGAGATGCGTCCCCTCGTGGACACTGTCAGGTTCGACGCGCTCGGCAACGTGATCGGCGTCAAGAAGGGTTCGGGCGGACCGCGGCTGATGATCGCGGCCCACGTCGATGAGATCGGCTTTTTCGTCAAGCACGTCGACGATCAGGGTTTTCTGCGGTTGCAGCAGGTCGGTTTTTGGGACGCGCGCAATCTGGTCTCCCAGCGTGTCCTGGTTCAGGGCTTCGCCGGGCAGACGCTGCGGGGCGCGCTTCAACTCGCCGCGAAGCCGATCCACCTGCTCGATCCGTCCGAGATCAAGCCGTTGAAGTTGGACGACCTCTTCGTCGATCTGGGCATGTCGGCGGAGCAGGTCCGGGCAAGTGTCGGGGTCGGCGACATGGTGACGATGGACAGGACGTTCGAGGAGACCGCCACCTGCGTGATGAGCAAGGCGCTCGACGACCGCGTGTGCGTATACGTCATGCTCGAGGCGCTCCGGATCGTCGGCCCGACCTCCGCCGAGATCGTCGCCGTGGCCTCGACCCAAGAGGAAGTCGGTCTTCGCGGCGCCCGCGCGGCCGCGTTCGACGTCCAGCCCGAAATCGCGATCGGGCTGGACGTGACCCTCGCCGTCAACATCCCGGGGGCGCCGCCCGAGTCTGCGGTGACGCGACTCGGCGCGGGCCCGGCGATCAAGATCATCGATTCGTCGATGATCGCCAACCCGAAGGTCGTGCGGCATTTGCGCGACATCGCGGACGCGCTCGCGATCCCGCACCAGCTCGAGCTGCTGCCTTTCGGGGGGCAGGACGGCGGCGCGATGCAGCTTGCCCGAGGCGGCGCGGCGGCCGGCACCATCTCCGTTCCCACCCGCTATGTCCACTCTCCGAACGAGATGGCGAGCAAAGACGACATCGACGGCGCGATCCGTCTCCTTGCCCGGTTCATGGAAGAGGCGGGAAGCCGGTCGTACCGGTTCGACGGCGCGTAACCGTTCGCGGCCGACGGTCGTTATAGCTGCGAACGCGCCGAGGCGCTTCGGGGACTCGACGAGCGTGGTAGCGTGGAAGCGGAACACTCGGACCGGTGAGGACCGCGAAGTTGCGGCGAATCGCGCCGTCGCCAACAGACACCAGGCGTTCGCGATCCGGCCAGCCGGCATACCCCGGACGCAGTCCGGCCGAGACATCAACCGACGCCGACGCGTCGCCAATGGAGGCATGGAGCATGAGCGGAATCGATGACGCGAAGCGGCAGCCGACGGACCCGGGCCAGCGGGGCGAACTCGACGACTTGATCGTGACCCTGCGGCGATCCGCGCCCAGCGGGACGCGACGGGACTTCCTGCGCTGGTCGGCGATCTCGGCGGGGGCGGTGGCGACGGTCCGCGCGGGCTCGGTGGCTGCAGCCCCGAGTCACCGGCTCGTCCTTCCCGCCGAATATCACGCCGACCAGATCGAAAAAAACGTGACGATCAATGTGCCGCTCGATCCATACGGCCAGAGCATGACGCTGGACCCGCATCGGACCGTGAACTGGGGCACATTCTGGGCGCTCTTCCCCAATGTCTGGGGCGGGCTCGTCCGGTTCGATGAGAACGCGAAAGTCCAGCTCGATCTCGCGGAGAGCTATGCCGTCAACACCGATGGCACCATCTACACCTTCAAGATCCGGCCGGACGCCAAGTACGCGAACGGCAAGAAGGTGGTCGCGGGGGATTTCGTGACGTCGTGGAAGCGGGCGCTCGATCCGTCGCGGCTCTCGCCGATGGCGTCGTTCATGGGGCAGGTGAAGGGGTACGCCAAGTACACGGAGAAGAAGAGCAAGTCGATCGGCTTCAAGGCAGTCGACGACTCGACGGTCGAGATCACGCTCACGAAGCCGTACTCGTTCTTCCTCTCGTATCTCGCCGCGTTCGTGTGGAGCGTGGTCGACCCGAAGGTGCTCAAGGACAAGGGCGACGACGGCTTCGCGCTGGCGGACGCGGGGACGGGGCCATGGCGGTTCACCTCGTTCGACCCCGCGACGCAGGTGGTGATGGAGCCGAACACCAACCATTACGGCGGCAATTCGCCCTCGATCGTGAAGATCGTCTGGCCGTTCGTGACCGGACCCAGCGCGGCGAGCACCGCGCTCAACCTCTACAAGCAGGATCAGGCGATCTCCGCGGACGTGCCCTTCTCGCTTAAGGCGGCGGTCGAGGGCGACACCGACCTCTCGAAGCAGCTCGTGAAGGTCGCGCCGGCCGGGTCGACCCGCTCGATCGCGATGGACTTCAATCAGGCCCCGTTCAACGACGTGCGGGTCCGGCGGGCCGTCGCGCTCGGAGCCGACCGCGCCGCGTGGGCGAACGACCGCTTCGAGGGCACGTGGACGCCGACGAAGAACTTCCTGCCGCCGATCGTGACCCAGAACAGCAAGTATCAGCCGCCGGACGGCATCGAGTTCAACGCCGACGACGCGAAGAAATCCCTCGCCGACGCGGGTTTCGCCGCCGGGAAGGGATTGCCGCCGGTCACCTACTACGAGCCGAGCGAGGACACGGACGACGAGAAGGCGCGCTGGAAGACCTTCATCGCCAGCCTCTCCACCTCCACCGGGATTCCGATCACGCACGACGCGACGAAGACAGTCGACCAGATCTCCCAGATGCAGACCGACAACGGCGGCCGGCAGTTCGACGTCGTCTGGTGGTGGAACATCACCGAGACGCCCCACCTGTTGGGCGAAGTGATGTCCTCGAAGTCGGGGTACATGAAGGGCGTCTTCAACTGGAGCCCGACCGTGCC
>JBPCRG010000036.1:0-2758 GCA_050997095.1 Thermomicrobiales bacterium
CGACGATCAACTCGGCGAGACCGCCGACAAGCTGACCGGCCAGGCGCGCACACGCTTCGCGCGGGACGGCGTCGGCGTCGATGCGCTGGGGGGACAGATCGAGATGGAGATCGGCCGGCTCGGCCCCGACGACGCGGCTGCGTTCATGGCCGACCTCGGCATCGCCGAGTCCAGCCGCGACCGCGTGATACGGCTCTCCTTCGACCTCCTCGGCCTGATGCCCTTTTTCACCGTCGGCCCGGACGAATGCCGCGCCTGGACGATCCATCGCGGCGCCACCGCCGTCGAGGCCGCCGGCGAGATCCACAGCGACATCCAGCGCGGTTTCATCCGCGCCGAAGTCGTCGCCTACGACGACCTGATCGCGGCCGGAGGTTACGCCGAGACGAAGAAACTTGGCACCTTCCGCCGCGAAGGCAAGACCTACGGCGTCCAGGACGGCGACACCATCA
Source organism: Thermomicrobiales bacterium (assembly GCA_050997095.1). Lineage (GTDB taxonomy): Bacteria > Chloroflexota > Chloroflexia > Thermomicrobiales > UBA6265 > JBPCRG01. Next base: position 453 of record JBPCRG010000036.1, read on the forward strand.
ACTTCCTCTTCAACGTCTAGGCCGCCGCGATGACCGAATACTCCGACCCCGAGATCGACGACGACTCGTTGGAGATAGAGATCCGCCCCATCGGCTCGGTGGCCGCCCGTCTCGTCGTCCTGGCCGCCGTCTGCCGCCGGGTCTACCTCGAAGAGGTCGGCGGTCAGGATGAGGAAGACGACGATGACGATGGGGAATCGGATTCGACGAGTCCCGAGATGGACCGTCTGGACCTGATCGCCTGGCTCGCCGACGTCGGTTTCGCTCCGGAGATGTCGCACTCCGAGCGGTCGCTCCTCGCGGCGCCGGTCGGAGCGATGCCCGTCGAGGACGTGCGGAACGCGACGTGGCGATCCCAAGCCCTGCACGCGCTTGCCTGGAGCGTTGGACTGATCGACAGCATCGATCCCGTCGCCGAGATCGCGTCCGTGACCGACCTGCTCCCCCGCGTTCCCGACGCATGGGACGCTCCCGAGGCATTCCGGGCGCTCCTGACCTTGAGATCGGAGGACGAGATCGCGGTCGAGCGCGAACGCGCCGAGCTTTGGCGCTGGCGTGCCCTCGCCGCCCAAGAGCGTCGCGGCCTCCGGGGCTCCGAGGCCTGGGAACTCGATCTCGTCATCAAGCAGGCGGCGCACGAGGCGGACGCCGCGAACCTCATCCGCCGCACCGAGTCCGGCGATTTCGAGGTCGGCGGCATCGCGTTCGGCGCCCTCGCCGACGAGTCGCGGGAGGTGGTCGGAGCGGTCGCCACCGAACGCCTCCGCGCCTTCAACTTGCTCTGCGGTTTCGGCCCCGATTGGGACAGCGTGCCGCTCGACCTCTAGCGTCGTTCCTGTCGGAGATCATCCCCGTCTTGCTCACCGGAGGATTGAAATGTTATGATTCGATAGTTGTTATAATATCGAAGACATTCAGAATTGGAGCGGCCCTATGGAGACCATGGTGACCGAACAGTTCAATGGCATCGTCCGCGCGCTGAAGGCGATGGCCGATCCCACGCGCCTGCAGATGCTCGGGCTTCTGGCCGAACGACCGCGGACCGGCAAGGAGTTGGCGGAGGCGACCGGTGTCGGCGCTCCAACCGTCAGTCACCACGTGGAGAGATTGGTCGCCGCCCGCTTGATCGCAGTCACTCGCGAGGGCCAAAGCAAACGGTACGCGCTGGACCAGCGGGTGCTGACCGCATTGAGCCGTCTTGCCGCTAGCGATCCATCCTCCGGCCCGACGGTTCTGCCATCGAGCGGAGGCGCCGACGATTCAGCGGTGGAGCACTCCGAACGCGCCAAGGTGCTTCGCGATTTCTTCGACGGGGAACGCTTGAGACAGATCCCGGCCCAACGAAAACGACGGGTGATCGTGCTCCAGCACCTGCTGGAACGGTTCCATCCGGGACGGGACTACGCCGAACGAGAGGTCAATTCGCTGCTCAAGATCTCCCACGAGGATTTCGCGACGCTTCGCCGCGAGCTGGTCGATTACGGCTACATGACCCGCGCCGCAGGCGTCTACCGCGTCGCCAGCGACGTGCCTCCGCGCAGCGCGAACGTGGCACAAGAAATCACCGGCGATGAGCACGGCTGGCTTCGGGCCGTCATCGTCCGGGCGACCATCTCCGGCGGCGCAGCCGAGACGTGAATCCCGCAAGCACGCAGATCTCAGCGTTACGAGACCCTCAGCCCGAACCCCTGCCTCGCCGCCGACACGAATTCCGAGATCTTGGCCGCGTCCTTCACACCGTCTGTCTCGACGCCGCTGCTGACGTCGACCCCGATCGCGTCCACCGCCGCGATCGCGTCGCCCACGTTTTGCGGGGTCAGACCACCCGCCAGCATCACGGGCCAACGCCGCGCCAAATCCGCCGCCAGCGCCCAATCGGCCAACGCTCCGGCGCCGCCCGCCTGCGTTCGATCGTAGCCATCGACGACGTACGCGATCGGCGGGCGCGGACGACGCGAGAATTCCTCGAAACGGGTCTCGATCGCGCGGGGAGCCTCACCCGGCGGGATCGCCATCGCCTTGATCACGGGAATCTCGATCGCGCCGAGGAGTTCGGGCGGTTCGTTCCCGTGAAGCTGCGCGATGTCGAGTCCCGCGATCGACGCGACCCGGTTGATCTCATCCGCGGACGCATCCACGAAGACGCCGACCGAGAGCACGCGCCGACTCGGCGACAGCCGCCGAACCTCCGCGACGATCCCGGCCGCCTGCTCCGCGGTCACCTGGCGCCGCGTCGGCGCGAAGATCAGGCCGAAGAGATCCGCCCCTGCACTCGTCACCATCGCCGCTTGCCCGATCTCCCGAAG
>JBPCRG010000646.1:0-12827 GCA_050997095.1 Thermomicrobiales bacterium
GTCCCAGCCCGAGTCGTCCATTCCAGGGTGACCACTTGGCCGGCCGTGAACCCCTGCATCACCGCCTGGACGGGGGTCGCGGCGGAGCCCATCGGAGGAAACAACCCGAGCGACCGACGCGGCTGACCCCGAGATGCGTTCGCCGACGAGGCGCCCTGCCGGGCAGGCGGACCTCCGCCCGTCGCGAACCCGGGCGCCGCCGCAAGCGAGGGCAGCCCGCCGGATGCCGTGAGATTTGCCAGCGACTGGCTCGAAGCGTACGTGTTCGACTCGATGGCGAGGACCACGCCGAGGCTCTCGGCAAACGCCCACAGCACGACCGCGTAGACGCCCGCCGCGATCCCGAGCACGAGCGCGCCCGGCACCCCCCGAACGGCCAACCCGACGATGAAGCCGACGACGACGACGAGGACGGCAAGCCCTTTGAGCAACGACGCGATCGTTTGCAGCACGGGGAATCTGGACATCCGCGCCTCCTCTCCGCTATCGGTTCGGGAGGCCCGCGTTCCCGTCGCCGGCCATCAGCACCCACGGCGCGATGGCCGCGACGACGCAGGCGAGGCCGAAGAGGATCATGCCCGACCCCATCGCGTCGCCGTCCCCGAACGCCTTGGTCTTGAGGACGATCGGCAGCATCAGGCCGAGGACGCTGCCCAGGGTGATCACGAGCGCCTGCGGGCTCCGCAGCCGGCGCGGGAAGGCGACCGCCGCGACGATCGCGGCCACCACCCCGAGCCGCGCGAGATCGTAGGCCCAGCCCCGGTTCACCATGTTGAGCACCGTCCCCACGTCGCTCAAGGACGCGGAGCTGGAATCCCCGTAGTCGCCCGACGACGTCACCCAAGGCAGCGCGTATCCGAGCACGATCCCGAGTCCGAGCGTCCCGGCGACGCCCACGATCACCTTGGTCGAACGATCCCCGCCCATTTCCGCTCCTTTCGATCCCGCATCGGCCGTTGATTCCGGACCCAGCGAGCGCATCGTCCGCCGCGCGGGCCGCGAGCCGCGCAGGTCCATGTCGGAACCGGCTCCCCACGTCCACCGCTCCGGGGAGCGCGTCCGTGAAGTCGCCAGCGCCTGTCTCGACGTTGAGCCGATCAGCCCAAGACCTTCGATGTGCGGAGCGTGGCGGACCGGACGCGGAAGCGCAACCGGAAAAGCGTACTTTCAGGCGCAGGTTCGGTGAAGATGTGCATGCGGTCGTCGGCGATGCATAGTCCGGCCATCACGGTTCTGGAGAATGCGGGATCCGACCATTGGGAATGGCCCGACGGGGTGACGCGGCGACAGGCGGGCGACTGACGCGATGGCCGACTTCACTCCGTCCCGGTTCGGGGTTCTGCTCCGGGAGTACCGCGCCGCCCACGGGCTGACCCAGGTCGATCTCGCCAAGGCCGCGGACGCGAGCCGCCGATGGGTGCAGGATGTCGAGTGCGGCAGCATCGCGGCTCCGCATCGGGAGACGATCGACGCGCTGAAGCGCAGGCTTCCCCTCTCCGAGGCCGAACGCCGCGCCTTCGACGCCGCCACCCCGAGGCGGGTCCGCGCCGCGCCGAAACCGCCTGCCGTGCGCTCGAACCTTCCGGCGCCGCCGACGCCGCTCGTCGGGCGCTCGGGGCAGGTCGCGGAGCTGGGGGCCGCGCTCGGGTGCGACGGTGTCCGGCTTCTGACGCTTTCCGGACCCGCCGGGGTCGGCAAGACGCGGCTGGCGTTGGAGCTTGGAGCCCGTTTCCGCGGGCAGGGTCCGTTCGCCGGAGTCTGGTTCGTGCCGCTCGCGCCGCTGGCCGACTCCGCCTTCGTCTTGGAGGAGATCGCGCGGGTCTGCGGCTTCGTCGGCCGGCCCGACCGCCCGATCGTCGAGATCCTGCGCGAGACGCTCGGCCCGGCCCGGCACCTGCTGATCCTCGACAACTTCGAGCACCTCGCCTCCGCCGCCGTCTCCGTCGCCGAGCTGCTCGCCGCCTGCCCGTCCCTCCAGGTCCTCGCGACCAGCCGCGCGCCGCTCCACATCCGGGCCGAACGCGTCGTCGCGGTCGCCCCGCTCGCCCTGCCGCTCCCCGGCAGGCCCGCCGATCCCGACGACCTGGCCCAGGTCGAGGCGGTCGCGTTGCTGGTCGCGCGGCTGCGGATGGTCCGCCCATCCTTCGCGCCGACCGCCGCCAACGCGGCGGACCTTGCCGCCGTCTGCCGCCGGCTCGACAGGCTCCCGCTCGCGATCGAGCTCGCCGCCGCGCCGGCCCGCGACGGCGATCTGGGCGCCCTGCTCCTCCGGATCGACCGCCCATTGCTTGCCTTGACGAATGGGTATGTCGACCTTCCGGAGCGGCACCGGACTCTGCGGAACGCGATCGCCTGGGGCTACGATCTGCTCCCTCCCGGGCAGCGGCGCGTCCTCCGCGCCCTCTCGGTCCTCCCCGGTCCGTTCACCGCCGACACCGCGGCGGTGGTGGGTCGAGGAAACGAGGAGTCGGGAGGTCGCGGGGAGGTCGGAGCCCTGATGGCTGCGCTGGTCGACGCGAGCCTGCTCCAGGAGACCGACGCCCCCGGACCGGGCCGCGTCCGCATGCTGGAGACCGTGCGCGACTTCGGCGCCGAGCGGCTGGCCGCCGAGGGCGAGACCGCGGCGGTCCACGGTCTGCTGCTCGTCTGGGCGCTCGACACCGCTGCCACGGCCGGGCGGGAGCTCCTCCAGAGCGACCCTGCCGGATGGCTCGACGCGCTGGAGCGCGATCTGCCCAACCTCCGCGCCGCGATCGTCTGGGCGGTCTCGGCCGACCCGGCCTCCGGGCTCAAGCTCGTCTCGTCGCTCTGGCAGTTCTGGCGCGTCCGCGGCCACTGGCGGGAGGGCCGCGACTGGCTGGAGCGCGGCCTCGCCGCCGCCCAGGCGAGCCCGATCGACCCCGCGATCCACGCGGACGCGCTCAATTGCCTCGCGATCCTCCACGCCGACGTCGACGACCGGTCAAGCGCCCGCGGTCTCTACGAGCGGAGCCTCGAACTCGGCCGGGCCGCCGGGGACCGCAAGAACGTCGCGGAGGCCTGAACAACCTCGGCCTGCTCGCCCGCGAGGAGGGCGGCCACGCCCGCGCCCGCGAGCTCCAGGAGGAGAGCCGGGCGATCCGCGAGGAGCTGGGCGACGTCCAGCGGCGCTCGCTCTCCCACGCCAACCTCGGCGACATCGCGGTCGACCTCGGCGAGTTCGCGGAGGCCGCGGCGTCGTTCGCCCGAGCCCTTGCGGCCGCCGGAACCGCGGCGGACGAGGGCACGGCCGCCTGGGCTCACCTTGGTCTCGGCGAAAGCCTCCTCCTCGGCGGCGACGCGGACGCCGCCGCCGTCCACATCGCGTCGGCCCACCGCGCATTCCGCGACCAGCGCGACGAGCTGGCGCTCCCCCACGCCCTCCACCTGCGCGGCGTCGCGCACCTGCTCGCGGGCGACATCGATCGTGCAGGTGAGGATTTGCGCACGGCCCTTCGTCTTCGGATGACGCTCGGCTACCGGAGCTTCGCCCTCGTCACCATCGACGAACTCGCGATCCTCCACGCCCTGTCCGGCCGAAGGGCGTCCGCGGCCCGCCTTCTGTCGGAGACAGCCCGCTAGCGCGCCCACCTCGGCATCGTCAAGCCGCCCTCCGTCGCGGCCCGCCATGCCCGCGCCTTGGAGTCGGCCGGAATCGAGCCGGACGCCGCCGCGTCGGGTCGCGCAATCGGCTTCGACGAGCTCGCCGCGCTCGCGCTCGACGCGGACTTCCACCCCGGCGAGTCGGGTCCCCCTCGCGTCGTGTCGGATGTCGACGATCCCGACGAGCACGCGGAGCTCAAGCAGGACGCCGGCGCATGGTCTGCGGTTTGACGCGGACATTGCGCGCTCGTACTGCGCACGGGTCAGCACGCCCACCATTTCCGATTCCTGAACCGTCGGGGCCGCTAGAAGCGTCTGGGTCGCCTCCTGCTCGTCGCCGTCGCGCACGAGCACGGCCTGGTTGAGCGCCCGCGCCTCTCCCACCACACGGCGCAGTTCTGGAATGTCCGCGATGTCGATGCTGGGCGTGAAACTGCCCATTGGTCGGCTCCTATCGGACGTTGAACCCTTCGCCGGAACGGCGAAAAAGCCATTTGGTGCCTCATCGCCCGGTCACGTCGTGATCGTTCCCGTGCCTTTGCAATTGGGGCATTTGATGAGCCCGGATTGTTCGCACTTGCTGCACCCGCCTCGGCAGTGCGGGCAAGGAATGATCCCTTTCCGCCACTGATTTTGGTACGTGTAGCACGTCGGGCAGTTGATCATGGACATCGTCAACCGACCTTTGGATGCGTGGCACCGGCCGCAATGGGGGCAATTCGGTCAGCACATTCATTCGGCCCGAAGCGGAGAAACGACAATGTCGGACGATTCACGCGGAAGTCGGAGCGGAATCATGCGAACCAGGTTCCCGTCGAGATCGTGGACGGCCAAGCACTCATCCCTCCGAGGACTGTTCCGTCTTGGCCAAACGTATGACGCAATATAACCAGTAATTAAAGTAAATGGCGTAAACTTAAGTTCATTCGATCCGAGTCGGAACAGCGACTTCTGATGAAGACCCGAAAACTCCCGCCGGTAATGACTGATTGCGACGCACATAGGCACTTCCAATGGATCGTCGGACGCCCTAATTTCGCTACATAGGCAGACGTCCTGATCCCAAACGATGGAATAAACTTCCTCTAAGTTAAGCTTCTCCTGGGCCGAGAGCAGCGACCCGGTCGAGGTGAACGGATTGTCAACGACGAATGAGTCTTCAACTCCGTAGTCTTTCGAGCCGATGTCGAGCCTGAGACCAAGGTCATCAGTGGAAAAGACAAAGATTCTTGACGCATCACATGCGCGGAGATAGTTAGACAAATAAAAGAACGGCGAACCGACATTGTGTCCGTTGTATATTCCCATTTCGAGAGATTGACGAAGTGGACGGAATGTGCGATCCCGCAACGTAAACTGCTGGGGTCTATTCCTCCAAGAAAACCCCCAAGTCCAAATCCCGTCGTCGGTCACCGCGATCGGGCTCATTATTTGTCCGGGCTCGGAATCATCGATATTCAATTCTGTTAGCAAACCAGGTCGAAGCGAGTACTCTGGAATAGCCTTATCGACCATGGCTCCCTCCAGTGTCCCTTCGCGAGTAAAAATGTATGTGACGGGCGTACTAAATTCGGCATAAAGCGGCTGTTTCGTTTCGTGTGCAACACTTTCAAGCCTGCAAGAGAGCGAGATGAAATCTCGTCTCACATACAGGTGATTCAGCACTTGGATCATCTGTTCTCCAAAATCGAGAATGGGCAAGGGAAGTTGGCAGATTTTGTCGCCGCCCAGAGGCACTTGTAGCAGAAGAACGCGATCACGCCGATCTTCTTCCACGCCAATCCAGACTGACTCCCCGTACGCAGAATCGATGAACCGCGGCTTAAAGACTGTGGCGTAGCGGACCGATAGATGCTCCAGCCCGCGAGTCATCATCGGCGAGGTCGCTCGTGGGTCGAAGGCGAGTTCGCGTCCTCCAATTTCTGCTGGTAGATGTTGATCGGTCATGTTTCCCTCACAAGCCCCAACTGCTGAATCAAACGTCACTGGCACGTAGTGGGTGGCCTGACGTCGAAATGGGATCTTTCGGTGCCGCGCAAAGCCGACCGAAGTCCGAAGCGAGTGCGGCGAGTTTCGAACGAGCGGCTACTACGTCGGCCTGCAGATCGTCTTCGAGCGTCTCCCGCAGACGCTCGCCTCCCTCTTGCCGTTGCCACATGGCGTGGGTGTCAGTCGCTCGCTGCGCGGCGAGTTCAGTGTCGAGTTCCGCGATGAGGTCGACAAGTCGGGAGACCTCGCGAATGGCCCAGACGAGCTTTTCGCCGACGGAACGGGCCTCGAAGGAGGGATCGTCGAACTCGACCTCTTGAGCGATGGCGCTCAGCAACGCGAACGCGCGGTCATTGAACCCGGCGTTGATCCGCTGCATCACAGCCTGCCGTCGCAACCGCTCCTCATCCGTCCGCGAGAGGTCGGGGTGGAAGCGTTTCGCGAGGTCGCGATAGAGCCTCTTTAGTTCACCGGCGTTGTCCGCGTCGACGGTTGGGCGCTGCTTCTCCCGCCCGAAGATGCGCTCGTAACGGCGGGTCTCCTCGTCCTCGGCGTCGACCTCTTCGCGGCGTGCTGCGAATTGGGCGGCAATGTCACACTCAACCTCCGTAGGGTCGGCGTGCGGGTAAGTTTGGAGTCGGGCGATGCGGGCCTCGTATTCGTCGATGCTCAACCGAAGTCGGTCGAGTTCAACGAAGAGTGTGCCGATGCGGGCATGATATTCGGCATTGAAGCGACCCAACGAAAGTTTCAGCGACTCGACATCGGCCTGCAACTCGGCTGCGCGTCGTTTCCGCTCCTCCACCTGGCCGAGGTAGCGCGTGTACTCGATCTCCTCAGGCGTTTGGGATCGCACGATGGCCGTGGACAACGCCGATCTCCTCAAATAAGGTCGTCCCAGCCAACGTCGCGATAGAGGGTTTTTACCATAGATATGAGCGCACGGCGCGAGGCCGCCGCCCGGCAATTGGTGAGATGCTGCGTGGCTGGCGGCTAGCCGACCCCTTACTCAGGATCATAGAGGCGAAGTCCCGGTTTGTCCCGATAGTCGCGGGTGTTGCGGGTGACCATGATCAGGCCGTGCTCGATCGCGGTCGCGGCGATCAGGATGTCGTAGCCGCGGATATCGATGGAGCGCTGCGCTCCGCGAAGCGCGATTCGGATGTCGGCGGCCTGCTCCGCGACGGATCGGCTGATCCCATTTACAGCCGACCGCTTCAGCATCCGTCGGAAGCCGAGCGCTTGCGGTTTGGGGTCTCGTCCCCGGCGGATGCCCTCCATCACCTCCAGGTACGTGATGATGCTGATGGCGATGCCTCCGGTGAGGAGCCGTTGGAACAAGGCCTCGGCCTCGCGCTCTCCCTTTAGGAAGTCGATCACCCAGTCCGTGTCGATGAGATGGCTCACCGGCTCAGAACTCGACAAGCGGTCAGCTCGAACCTCGGGCGGCCTTGATGTCGGCTTTGAGTTGTTCGGTGTCGACCTCGGCCCAGCTTCCGAATGCAGCGAAGAAGTCGTCACGCTCCTCCTGAGTGGGCGGGCGCCGCGGTGGTTTTGACGTTCCTCGGATTGGGACGACTCTTGCCGCTTGGCCATTTGAGGCGCGAACCACCACGGGAGTCCGCGACCTGTTCACCTCTTTGACGATTCTCGCCAAGTCTGAATCGTCATCGACCGCGATTTCCACTGCCGCCGACACCATGGTTCTCTCCTTGCCGATCTCTTGGATGATAGCGCGGCGCGGTCACGTCCGCTCCTCCGGCGAGTTCTGCTCGTGGACGGCGACCTCCGGGGTCGGAGCGACTGCCGGGGCCGCGGGCGGGATGGGGGCGGTCCAGACGTGCCCGGGGGCGATCCGGCCGGCGAGCACCTCGGCGATGTGGCTGGTTTTGCGCTCGGTGAAGTGCTCGATCTGCTGGCGGCAGGAGACGCCGGCGACAGCGACGACCGACTCGGGCTCCAGCGCGGCGACGGCCGGGAAGAGGCGCTCCTCGCCGATCCTGCGCGAGATCTCGTAGTGCTCCGCCTCGTAGCCGAACGAGCCCGCCATGCCGCAGCAGCCGGCCCCGCTCTCGGTCGCCGCGCAGCCCGCCGCCTTCAGGATCGCCATCGAGGCGCCCATCCCGATCAGCGCCTTCTGGTGGCAATGGCCGTGGAAGAGCACTTTGGGCCCCGGCTCGCGCTTCCAGCCGATCCCCAGCCCGTCCTCCTCCGCCAGCTTCGCCAGGAACTCGTCGATCATGAAGCATCGGCCCGCGACCGCCGCGGCCTCCGCGTCCCCGGGCAGCAGGTCGAGATACTCGTCGCGCAGCGTCAGGATGCAGCTCGGTTCCGTGCCGACGATCGGGATCCCGGCCAGCGCGTGCGGCGCGAGCAGCGCCACGTTCTTGCGGGCGACCTTGCGCGCGTCGTTGATCAACCCCTTGGAGAGCATCGGCCGGCCGCAGCAGGCCCGCCGCTCCTCGAGGATCACGTCGAAGCCCGCCGCCTCCAGCAGCGCGACCGCCGCCATCCCGATCCGGGGGTAGTTGTAGGTCGTGAAGGTGTCGTGGAAATAGACGACCTGTCCGCGCGTCTTCCGCGCGAGGTCCTGCCGCTGCGCGTGCCGCCGCCACCTGCTGACGAAGGTGATCGTCTTGAAGGGCGAGAGCCGCCGCTCCGGATGGACGCCCACCGCCCGCATGATCGGCCGCCCGAGCGGTGTCTTCAGGACCAGGTTCGCCAGCGGCGCGACGGGGCGGGTCACCCGCGACAGGGTGTGGATGTGCCCGAAGATCCGCGCCCGGATCGGCGTCCCGTGCGCCTCGTGGTAATGCGCCAGGAACTCGGTCTTGATCTTGGCCATGTCGACGCTCGAGGGGCACTCGGTTTTGCAGGCCTTGCAGGAGAGGCAGAGGTCCATCACCGCGTAGGTCTCTTTGGAGGTGAAGTCGCTGCGGTCGAACGTCCGCCCCGCCAGCGCGTTCCGGAGCGCGTTCGCCCGGCCGCGGGTGGTGTCGGCCTCGTCCTTGGTCGCCATGTAGGACGGGCACATCGTGCCGGCCTTCAGCTTGCGGCAGACCGCCGCGCCGTTGCACATCTCGACTGCGCGCAGAAACCCGCCCTCCTTCGAGAAGTCGAGATGCGTCTTCAGTTCGATCGGCCGGTAGGTCGGCCCGAAGCGCAGATGCTCGGTCATCGACGGCGCGTCGACCTTCTTGCCGGGGTTCATCAGGCCGCGCGGATCGAAGATCCCCTTGAATTCGCGCATCGCGGCGTAGAGCTCCGCGCCGAAGATCACCTGGTTCAACTCCGAGCGCTGCAGGCCGTCGCCGTGCTCGCCGCTCATCACGCCGCCGAACTGGCGAGCGAGCTCCGCCGCCGCGTAGGCCATCTCCCGCATCGCCGCGACGCCCTTGACGTCCTTCAGGTTGATCAAGGGGCGGATGTGCAGGCACCCGGCCGAGGCGTGGGCGTAGAAGGCCGCCGTCGTGCCGTGCCCGGCGACCATCGCCTGCACCCTGCCGACGTACTCCGGCAGATGCTCGACGGGCACCGAGACGTCCTCGATCACCGGGATCGGCTTGAAGTCGCCGCGGATCGAGTAGAGCAGGCCGAGCCCCGCCTTCCGCACCGACCAGACGTCCGCCTGCCGCTTCGCGTCCAGCACCCGCTGCGGCGCGACGGTCATCCTCACGCCCGAGTCGCGCAGGTGATCCTCCAGCCGAGCGCACTTCCGCTCGATCTCCTCCGGCGTCGTGCCGTAGAACTCGACGACGAGGATGCCCGCCGGATCGCCCTCGATGAACGAGATCTGCCGCGCGTACCCCGGCTGCGATCGCGTCAGGTCGATCAGCATCCGGTCCATCAGCTCGACGGCGGAGGGGTCGCATTCGAGGATGAGCGCGGTCGCGGCCATCGCGGCCACGAGGTCGTCGAACTGGAGCAGGACGACGCCCGTCATCGTCGGCGTCGGCACGACCTTCAGCGTCACCTGCAGCGTCGTCGCCAAACTGCCCTCGGAGGAGACGATCAGCTTCGCCGGGTTGAACGCGTCGTCGGGTTTCAGGAACTCGTCCAGCGAATAGCCGGTCGCCCGCCGCCAGTGGCGCGGGAAGTCCCGCGCGATCAGGTCGCGGTGGGTCTCCCTGAACGCGAGCAGCCCCGTCAGCAGGCGTCCGCGCGGGTCGTCGACCGCCGCCAGCCCCGCCAGCTCATCCGGCGACGCCTGCGCCAGGTCCACGATCCCGCCCTGCAGCAGCGCGATCTTCGCCGAGACGAGGTTGTCGCCCGTCATCCCGTAGAGGATCGAGTGCGATCCGGTGCTGTTGTTGCCCACGACACCGCCGACCGTCGCCCGGTTGCTCGACGATGGATCGGGGCCGAACATCAGCCCGTTCGGCTTGAGCTCGCGGTTCAGCAGATCGAGATTGATCCCCGGCTCGACCGTCACCCTGCGCTGCTCCGTGTCGATCTCGAGCACGCGCGAGAGGTACTTGGAGAAGTCGATCACCAGCGCCGCGCCAACGCTCTGCCCGGCGAGGGACGACCCGCCGCCCCGCGGCAGCAGGGGCATGCCGTGGCTCGCCGCGAGCTCGACCGTCGCCTGCACGTCGTCCATGGTCTTGGGGATGACGACCCCGACCGGCTCGATCTGGTAGTTCGAGGCGTCGGTCGAGTAGAGCATCCGCGCCGAGCGGTCGAACCTCACCTCGCCCGAGATGCGCGCCGAGAGCTCGGCCGCGAGCACCCGGGCCGACTCGACCTCCGCCCGCTGCTCGCGCTCCGCCAAGCCCGTCAAGCCATTGGTCCGAGTCGAGGAATCCGTCGTCGCGTCCACCGTCACGGCCATGACCGCCTGCTCCTTGAATGTAGAACCGAGTGACGATCGCGCGCGATGAGTGGCTCGAAAGGGATCGGAGAAGCCCGAGGAGGGCGTCCTCGGCGCCAGGAATTGTCGTCAGGCGCCGCCCGCACTCTGGTGACATTCCCGACCAGTCCAGTCTGTCCGAGTCTAGCACCGGTTTAGAGGTCGCCGGAGAGCCTCAGCCCTCGGCGATGCACCGGAGTGGCGCCAACGCCTCACCGACGTGTTCGGCGCCCGAACTCCCAGGCCATGACCGCGGCGCCTCGACGATCGCGCGCAGCGGCCCTCCCGCCCGGACGTGCACGCCGCCGCGGTCGAGATGCGCGGGTGGATCGCGCCCGTCTCGCCCGCCTTGCGCGGCGGGGAGCGCGCGGCGATGATCCGTTGCATGGTCGACAGGTCGCGGAGCCGGTGAAGGAGAGGCAGGGCGTGGCGCAGGACGAGGCGCGGTTCATGCCGATCTGGGCGTTCGTCGATCGGCTGGTGACGGTGGAGGGTGTGCCTGGCGCGGCCGTCGCCGTCGCGGCTGACGGCCGGTGCGCCTTCGAGCGGTATGCGGGCGCGGCCGCTCCCGGCCGACCGGCCGCGCTCGACACCCTCTGGCCGCTGGCGTCGATCTCCAAGCTGTACACCGCCGCCGCGATCGTCGCCCTCGTCGAACAGGGCGCGCTCACGCTCTCGGCCAAGGTCTGCACGCTCCTTCCGGAGTGGACGGGCGACGGCCGCGAGAAGATCACGCTGCGTCAGCTACTCACCCATACCTCGGGCCTGATCTACGAGTCGCCCGCGATGCCGGAGATGCTGGCGGCGAAGACGCCGCTCGCCGCGATGGTCGACGACGCGCTCGGCCAGCCGCTCCTCTTCACCCCCGGCGCCGACCAGCGCTACAGCGACCTCGGCTACGCCCTCGCCGCCCGGATGGCGTCTGCCGCCACCGGCAAGGCATTCCCCGATCTGGTCCGGGAACTCGTCCTGGAGCCGGGTCGGCTGCGCGAAACCTTCATGCCCCCGCCGGAGGCGGAATACGGCCGGCTCGCCTATGTCAGCGGCGCGTTCGCCGAAGGCACCGACGGCGCCATGTACAACTCCCGCTACGCCCTCGACCTGGCGCACCCCGCCTTCGGGACCGTCGCCACCGTGCGCGACCTGCTCCGCTTCGGCCTGCTCTTCGCCCCGGACGGGCCGGAGCGCACGCTCTCGGCGCGCGGCGTCGCCGCGATGACGACCGACCAGACCGGAGGCGACTTCGCCGGCGAGGAGGTCGTGCCGGTGACGGGGGTGGTCCATGCCTGGGGCGCCGGGTTCATGCTGAAGGGCCGCTCGGGCACGCCGGAGCTGGTCTCCCCCCAGTCCTTCGGCCATGGCGGGGCCAGCGGCTGCATCCTCTGGGTCGATCCCCTTGAGCGGATCACGATCGCCTTCGTCTCCAACCGCCACTTCAACGCCGACTCGACCGGCCTGCTCCTCCGCCTCGACCGCGCGGTCAACGTCGTCATGGCCGCCCTCACCCGCCGCCCGGCGTGAATGCCGCCCAGGCGTCCGCGGCGGAAGCGGGCGACGTCCGCGCCGACGGGGAGCCTGAAGGTGTGCCAAGTGAATGCGTCGGTGCTCCGCGCGGCGAGAATCGTCTTGGCTCACTGCATCGGCAGTCTGCCGCATCAGCTTGCGTGCTGCTGGGGAACGACGATCTCCGCTTCGCTCCGAGAGATTCCCCGCTTCCGCCTGCGGGCTCCACTCGGAATGACGGTCCCCCGTCGTTCCGAGCCGGGCCGAGAAATCTCTCGACGCAAGGCGAAGGCCGTCGCCGTTGCCCGACCAAGGGCAATTGCCCTTGGCCGGACCCTTCAGGATGAGGCGGTGCTCCCAGCCCGTCATTCTGACGAAGGAAGAATCTCGACGTCTCCGTGTCCCCGTTCCACCAAGGTGAACCGTGTCGGTCAGGCAACGGCCCGGACAAGCGGCAAGGGCGCTATGCCGCCGCCAGCTTGGGCGGAGCGGCGCTGTCCGCCGTCCGGCAGGTTTCGGCCTTGCAGCCGCTCAGCGCGGCCAGATACGTGGAGAGCCGGCCCAGCAGCGCCGGGCTGGCCGAGCCGGCGAGATTGTCCAACTCGTACGGGTCGGCGGCGAGGTCGTAGAGCTCGCGGGCCCCATCCTTGTATTCGACATACGTGTACTCCGCCGTGCGGAAGGCGCTGTAGGTGGGGATGCCCTTGGCGTTTTTGGCGTCCTTCCGCTTGGCCTTGCCACTTTTCTTCTTGGCGGGCTTCTTGGCGTGCTTGGCGGGCGCGGCTCCGGTCGCGGCCGGACTCGCGGCCGGCGTGGCGGCAGTGTTGATCGCCGCGGTCTCGCTGTCGGGATCCTTCTTGCCGAC
>JBPCRG010000056.1:0-4982 GCA_050997095.1 Thermomicrobiales bacterium
TTGATGGCGGAGGCACCGGCCGCCGGGGTTCCTTGGGCCCTGCCGATCACCGCTGGGCCGAACGCCAGCATCGCCGCCGCAATCGCCATCACCATCGAACCGATCGCAATCATCTTTCGCATGCCGAGCTCCTTTCGAACTGCCTTACGTCCACGGGTCTTCCGCGCTCACGGACCCGTCCAGGCGATCACGATCCGATCGCCAGGTGTTGCGCCCCCTCCTCCTTTCTCAAGCGTGACCTCCAGGGCCACCGGTCCGCCGTTCGTGTGCTGGTCGACGATCAAGACGGCGTGCCCGTCGCGGTCCGGCCGCGCCGCGCCCAGCGGCTGCCATGTCCCGCCGTACTTGGCCCAGATCCGGTAGGTCTGGCCGTCCGGCGCGGACGGAAAGTGCGAGAGGGTCAGCACCGCGAGCTTGACTCCCGGCCGGGTGCGATACATGCCGTGGGTGTCTGGATTCGTCCCGGCCGCCGCCGTCAGCCGCACCGCCGTCACGTCGCTTGCCGTCACCATCTCAAGCGCCGCGTCGTGGCGATCCAGCTGCGCCCGCTGCTCGCGCAGCCTGAGCCCGAGGGCGACCAGGCCGGCGACGAACGCGACGGTCACGACCGCCACGAGGGGAACCAAGGCGACGCGGAGCCGCTGCACGCCCGCCCGGATCCGCGTCTTCGTCGTGCCCAGCGGCAACCCGAGAAACGACGCGATCTGCTGATGGGACAGCTCCTCGAAAAAGGCGAGCCTGAGCGCCTGCCGCTGCGCCGTCGGCAAGGCGTCCACCGCCGCCTGCACCGCCGCCCGCCGGTACTCCCGCCAAGTCTCCTCGTCCGGCCCCGGCGCCCCGGCGGGCACGGCCGCGAGCTGCAGCCCCTCCGGGTCGAGCACCGTCGCCGGCCGCCGTCCCCGCCGTCGCAGTTCGTTGATCACTCTGGTCCGCGCGATCTGCAGGATCCACGGGCGGACCTCGCCCCGGTCTGGGTCGTAGGTTTTCGCCCGCCGCCAAACCGCGACGAAGACGTCCTGGACGATCTCCTCCGCCGCGGAACGGTCGAGCGATTGCGAGGCGACGCCGAAGACGAGCGCAGCAAAGCGGGCATGCAGCGGGGCCAGGGCGTCCTCCTGCCCCGCGGCGAGTAGCCGCATCAGCTCCTGATCGCTCGGTTCGTCGTCCATGGTCCGAAATCGCCGCAGGTCCATCTCGATCTTCCTGATGAGGCGCCGTAGCTCCGGCCGGCACTCATCAATACACCGGGATCGCGGCATTGGATTGGGTTCGCGGCTGCCTGGAGGCGGCGCCGCGGCGGCCGGCCGATTTTTCCCGGCCGCCGCCTTTCGGCACAGAACGGCACGGCCGGGAACTCTCCCGCCCGCGCCGGTGGCCGCGTCGTTTGCCGATGAAGCGGGTTGCCGAAGGCCGGCGTAGGAGGGCGCGAAGAAACGACAACGCAGTCTTTGCAGCCGCAGTCCGGCCGCGGTCCCTGAGCACTCAGGAAGTGGGAGCGGTCCGGCCCGACCTGCAGCCGCTTTCTAAACCGTGCTACACGGCCTCGGGGGCGAGCGCGTCGTCCATCCGGGGGTCGGCAGGGGGGACGACGGCGGCGAGGGTTCGGCGGAGGAAGGCGGCGACGCGCGCGCCGGTCTCCCAATCGGTCTCGAGCGTGGCGACCTCGTGCTCGAAGTGCATGTCGAGCTCGCGCATGTCGGCGGTGAGCAGGTCGATCTGCTCCGTCCGCCGGTTCGGCGCGCGGTCGGTGCCGACGAGCAGGATCGGCGCGTCGATCACGCCGACGAAGGTCGAGGGCGTGCGCAGGGTGTAGGCGCCGCGGCTGGCGGCGGGCACCCCGAGGTTGTCGACCAGCCATCGCCGCCGCTCGGCGCCGGCGTTGTCGAACTCGGTGTCCCAGTCGGCGACGGGGTCGATCGCGGCAACCGCCTGTACCTGGCCCGGACGGCTCCCGGCGAGGGTCAGCGCCAAGGCGCCGCCGTGCCCGGTTCCCGCGACGGCGAGCCGATGCTTGTCGACGCCCTCCGCCGAGCGGATGATCTCGAGGATCCCGAGCAGATCGGCGGCCTCGGCTTCGGTGCCGGCCGTCTCCTTCAGGCCGTTGGCGATCTTTTTTCCGTAGCCGGGCGTGCCGGGCAGGCTCGGGACGTAGACGGCGAGTCCGGCGGCGGCCAGCGCCTGGGCGACCGCGTCGAAGGCCGCGTGCAGGGGCCGCTCGGGATCGTCGCCGAGGTAGACGACGGCGGGGACGGGGCCGGAGAGCTCGCTCATGCGGTAGCTCAGCCCGCCGAGCTTGCGGCCGTTGACGTCGAACTCGATCGGAGTCGGGGCGACGAGCGCGCGGACGGGCGCCGCCGGCACGGCGGTCGGGAGCTCGGTCCGCTCCGCGTCCGCGGTGGCGGCCTGCGCGATGAAGCGGGTGGGGCCGGTCGCCGGGGTGAAGGCGTAGAGGACCCGCTTGTCGGCGAGGAAGCGGGGGTGCTTGGCGACGCCGTCGCCCGGGTCGATCGTCTCCGCGCTCGCGGAGCTGGTGCCGCGCTCGCAGCAGCGGACGAAGCCGTCCTTGGTCCGGGTGTAGGTCACCCGGGCGCCGTCGGCCGACCAGCGGGGGCTGGCCTTGTCGTTGTACTCGCTGGCGATGTTCCAGCCCGCGGCGTTGTCCGGGTTGACGACGGCGACGTTCTCCCAGTCGCCGTCCTCGGCGATGTGCATGATCAGCGCGCGGTCGGGGGCCCAGGTGAGCGAGCGGCGGGCGGCGAGGCGCTTGGTGATCTGCTTGGCCTCGCCGGTCGCCAGCGTGACGGTCCAGATGTGGTCGCCGGTCTGCTCGGCCTCGGCGGCCTTGCGGGCGAAGGCGATCCGCGAGCCGCCGGACGCCCAGACCGGGTCGTGGTCGTCCTGGCCGACAGACGCGTAGGTGAGATGGAAGGCCGGGCCGATCCCGTCGGCGGGCGCGGCGCAGAGCGTGTCGCGGCCGTCGCGGCCGGAGATGAAGGCGATGGTCGACCCGTCCGGGGACCAGCGCGGCGAGTGGTCGGCGCCGGGATGATCGACGAGGAGCCGGGCGTCGCCCAGCTCGGCGTTGACGATCCAGACCGCCGACCGGCCGTCGGCGGGGTGGGCGCCGGTCACGGCGAGCCAGATCCCGTCGGGCGACCACTGCGGCTCGGCCGACTCGTCGAGGAACTCGACGGGCGTGTCGAGCCTGTGCGGCCCGCCCCCGTCGACCGGGGAGATCCAGAGGCCGAGCCTGCCGGAGCCGGCGCGCTGGATGTACGCGAAGCTGGCGCTGTCCGGCGAGACCGCGTGCGGCCCCGGCTCGGCGGGGAAGACGACGGGGCCGGTGGGCGCGTCGTCGCCCTCGGGGGCCGCGGGGGCGTCGGGCTCCTCGGGCGAGAGCTCGGCGACGGCGGCCTGCGGCTGCGCGGCCGAATCGCGCGAAAGAGGGTCCAGCTCGGTGTCGGTCATCGATCGTCCTTTGTCGCCGTCGCGGGCGATTCCGTCCATGGTCCGCAGGGATCGCGGGTCGTGCCCGTCGCGCCGAAATCACCGCACGTCGGCAAGGCTGGGCGACATCCGGCGGTCCGCGCAACTATAGAGGATGACGGCGCGGGTAGTCGCGGCGACACGGTCGGCCGCGACGGGGTTGGCGCGGAGGCAGCGGGACGCGATTCGAGGGGGATGGGCGTAAACACGTCGGGAATGCTGGATCACGTTGCGCCTTGGGAACAGTCTGGAACCGTCGTCACCTGTCTCCCGTCTGGACGAACGTGCGGATGTGGCCCTGCAGCTTCGCGGCGAACTGATGGAAGTCGAGTTCGGAGGAGGGGTGGGTGACGGTCGTGGGTTCCGCATTGGTGGCGAGGGTGAGGCAGGCGCCGTCGTAGAGCCGTTCGAGCATCAGGCGCTGGCAGAGGATCTGGTACCGGAGACTGTAGGAGGTCTCCGCAAAGATCGGGTCGACCGGGAAGTACGGCTGGCTGGGACGGACGGGTCTGTGGACCTGAGGCACGTCCTCCAGCAGGAAAAAGTAGCCAAGGAAGGGCTTTGACAGACCCAAGCGGCGCTCCCGAAACGCCGTCCAGATGTCGGTGGCGTTGCCGATCGCCTCCTCGACCCGGTTGTTGTAATTGTTGCCGAAGGACGGTCCGACCTGGCTTTTGAACTCGATCGCCGTCACGAGTCGGCCCTCGGAGACGACGAGGAGGTCCCATTTCATCTCCGGCCGGTAGAAGCCGGGCAGCTCCAGCCCGGTCCGCGTCTTGATGTCCAGCCGCTCCAGCCCCGCCTCCAGCAGCAGGTCGACGACGAGCACCTCCAGCGCGCCCATGTGCGTGCCGGCCGTCACCGCTCCCCGCGTGCCCGCGTCGATCCTGCCGCCCTCGACCTGCTTCTGCTGCGCCCGGGATCTGCCCGTCCAGAATTGCTGCACCGCCTGCTGAAAGCGTTCCTGGAGGTCGTCCATCAGGAGTTCTCTCCTGGCAGCTCATCTATCCTGTAGAGACTCAAGGCGATCGCCGTCACCGTGACGCGATCCCGCGCGTTGAACGCCGCCCGCAACGCCGCGGGCTGGCTTGCGGAGATGTCATGCGGTCTGGGCAGGCGGATTCGGCGGAGATACTGCGCCTGGAATCGCAGGTAGCCGCCGCGCATGCGCACGGCGTAGCACTCGACGAAGAATTGGGCGACGTCGGAGAGCAGCAGCCCCCCTAGCACCTCGGGGTCCCAACCGGCCGATTGCACGAAGTACAGGTTGTGGTGGGGATAGGTCCCGCCGCGGTCGATCACCGGCACGAGCCGGTCCTTGATGTCCGCGATGTAGAGCTTGGTCTTGCCGGTCAAGGACGCATCGACCCGGTCGATCGTGCGGAACCAGGCCGCGTCGTTCTTTTTGCCGACGTGGCGAGCACGCAATCGTTCCTGATGCGCCTCAAAATAATTCTTGAGCCGGGGATGCCGCTCCAGGTCGACCAGCCCGCGCT
>JBPCRG010000087.1:0-2682 GCA_050997095.1 Thermomicrobiales bacterium
ACAGCCTTCCATTCGCCCTCGACGGTCGCGGAGGAAGCGCGTTTGTGGGGGCGAACCTTGGGTCGCCCGCGACGTCGACGCCCGACACGGGCAATCCTCGGCTTGCCCATACCAAGGGCGACCAAAAGCTTTGCGATCACGCCGTGCGACCGGTTCATCCCGCACCCGCAGGTACACTCGATCGCCGCCGCGCCGAGCCGAAATCTTCGACAACGACCGCTTGAACCAAACGAGGCCATTGCCCTCAGGGATCGCGCGGGCGAGAACGACGAATGATCACACGTCGGGGCGGGCCGCTTTTGCGGCCCGCCCATCGTCCGTGACTCGGTTTCGGAGCGATCCCTCAGTCCTTAGGTGGTCGCGAAGATGAATCCCGGCTGATCCGCAGCCAGCAGGGCCGAGACGAGGAGGACGAGCGGCTTGTCGCCCGGGTTGTGCATGATGTGGGTCGTGACGGCGCTGTAGCTGACCGAGTCGCCCTCGTTCATCATCTCCTCGACGCCGGATTTGGCGGGCCCGGCGACCGGAGTCCCTTGGGTGGCCGCCCGCGTGATGACGGCGTCGCCGTCGCCGAACGTGGTGCCGAAGGTGCCGGACTGGACGAACAGGATCACCTGCCCGGGGTGGTGGATCGGGATCAGCGCGCCCGGCTGCATCGTGATCCGCAGCAGCACGAGCGCGTTGCCCTTGGCCGCCGTCGGCAGCCCGCTCCCGAGCGTCTCGATCGCGACGCCGGCGAACGGATCCGGCGACGGCGTCGAATCCGCCGCCATCGCGAGCGCGGAGCCGGAGAGCAGCAACGCGGTCAAGGCGAGAAACGCGAACCCTCGGATGGAATTGCGCATGGATGAACCCTTTCTCTCTGCTGGGTGTCGGCCGCCCATCGGGGTCAGCGGTAGAAGTACGGGTCGAGCACGGAGACCTTCGTGATCCGCTCGACGGGCAGGCCCGTGCGCTCGGCCGCCGCCCGGATCGCCTCGGGGTCGGGACCGTCGTAGACGCAGAAACTGCTGCCCTTGTCCTCGCTCACGTACGAATGGACCCAGGTTACGCCCAGATCGGCGTTCTTGTCGACGACGCCGAGGCAGGCGGCGGAGCCCTCCGCGGTGACCGGGACGTGAAGCCCGTCGGGGAACGTGCGCTGGACCATGTATCGCGGCATGGCGATTCCTCCAATCGGGTCGAGGGGGGGAAACGGAATGGACGTCCCAGGTTCGGCACGACGCGCCCCGTTTCGTTGTTCGAACCCGCGTCTGGAGGATGCGGCCCGCCGGGGAGGCCGCACATCGGGCAGAGGCCCTAGGTTGGCGGGTCGGACACCCTATCTTGGACGGAGGGGAGGGGGATGCCGAGGCGCTGGGCGGCGTCGGCGACCTCGCCTCGGGCGTGCACGTCGAGCTTGAGCAGGATGTTGCCGACGTGGTGGCCGACCGTCCGCGCCGAAAGGAAGAGGCGCCCGGCGATGTCGGCGTCCCGCCGGCCGGCGGCAAGGAGCGGCAGGATCTCGAGCTCGCGGGGGGTCAGGTTGGCGGGGTTGGCGCGGGTGGCCGGGCGCGGCCCGCGCGGGATGCCGCGGGCCCCGAGGCCGCGAAGCTGGTGCACGACGACCGCAGCCATCGGACGCGCCCCGAGGCGCACGAACTCGGCCAGGGCGTGCCGCAGCATGCCTTCGTCGCCGCTGTCGGCGAGAGCCTGGGCGGCCTCGTAGGGGCAGCCCGACGCTTGCCACCACGCGGCGGCCCCCGCCCAGCCGCCGGCGATCTGCAGGGCGAACGGCTCGGCGGCTTCCGCCGGGGGTGGCGCGCGGTGCCCCGTCCGCCAAAGCCAAAACGCCAACTCGCCGATGAGCCAGCGGTCGTCGAGGTCGATGGCCAGGCCGTAGGCGGCCTCCGCCTCCGCTGCGGCGCGCGCCAGGTCGCCCGTGAGCCAGGCGGCTTCGGCCCAGGCCGCCCGGACGGGACCGCGCCGCGACGGATCCATGGTCGGTCCCGCCGCCGCGAGCGCCTTGTCCAGCGCGGCGCCCACCTCCGGGTCGCCCCGACGAGCCCGGATCCGCCCCAACGCGTCCAGCGGCTGAAGGCCGTTGAGCGGCGAGAGGTCGGACCGACTCAGCAGCGCCGCCGCCGCATCGGTGGCCTCGCTCCAGCGACCTTGGAAGAAGAGCTGGACGGGTTGCCAGCTCAGCAGGCAAAGACGATACGTTTCGACGTCATGGTCGAGCGTGTAGGCGATGCCTTCCTCCAGCCAGCGCTCGGCGCGCGCGAACTGGAACTCGCCGATCGCCATCGAGGCAAGGTTGGCGTAGGCCCGGCCGACATGCTCTTCGAGGTTGGCCGCACGCGCCACCTCCATGCTGCGCTCAAGATCGTCGCCTCCTCGTGGGTCGCCGCGGTTGAGCTTGGCGCAGCCGACGTTGTTGAGCGCGTGCGCCAGCAAGCCCGCGTCCCCCAAAACGCGCCGCGATCGCGAGCGCCCTTTCGCCCCAGGCAATCGCCGAGTCAGGTTGCTGCGCGTTCACTTGGAGTCGGCTGAGGTCGCTGTACGTCCAGCCCAGCTCGGGCCCCGGCGGCAGCTGCTCCAGAACGCGCAAAGCGGCGGTTGCGGTCTCTTCCGCGTCGGGGCTTCGTCCGAGGTACCACAGCGGCCGAGACAGCCAGCGGAGGATCTCGCCTTCCTTGAGCC
>JBPCRG010000114.1:0-2516 GCA_050997095.1 Thermomicrobiales bacterium
GATCAGCCGGGCCAGCGCCGCGCCCGGATCGCGCGCCAGTGCCCACGTCCCCCCGTGGTCGAGCCAGTCGGCCAGCAGTCGGGGATCCTCCCCGGCGAGTTGACGCGCCAGCCGCCAACCAACGCCACGGCTCCGCGCGGCGTCGGCGATCGCCTCGGCGAAGTCGCGCTCGTCGCCGTGCTCCTCCGGCGAGGGGGGGGTCCCCGCAGCGGTTACCGGGGCGGCGTTGCCCGCCCCGGTGGTCGATCCTATGTCGGCGGCACCACCCGGTCCGGTCGCCCCCTCCAGCCCGAGCGCGTTCTGCAACACCCCGAAGAAGTAGGCCATCTTCGGCTTGACCGGCAGCCCGCCCGCCCCCTTGTCGACCCGCTCGGCGCGGATCGACCCGGTGTGCTGCTGGGTGAGCCGGCGGGCATCGTACATCAGGGTACGGAACTCCTCTGGCGGTAGGCCCGCGCGACGGTAGAGGTTGACCGCGCGCGTCAGCGTGGCACCGGCCGGTGCCCGGTCGTTCAGCTCGCGACGCAGATCCTCGATGAACCCGGCCAGTTCGAGCCGGACTGCGGCCAGCTCGGCCGCCTCATTTGCCCGCCCCCCCTCCTGCTGTTGCATGTCTTGTGTCACCGATGCATCGGGGGGAGACTCCGCTTTCGGTGTGGGTTTTCGTCCCCGCGTGTTCTCCTTATTTTTTGATGGAGATGCCAATCGAATATTCGAAAGATCTTCTCTATTTTCTTCTGTATTCCTTTCTCTATTATTGGCTAAAGAAAGCTTAACATCAGATGATCGGGTTAACTTGTCGTCTGATGTTAAGCTTTCTTTACTTCTCGTGTCGCGAAGTGCCGAAATAAAGTTTTCTTTACTTCTGACGTAAAGCCGGTCGAGATGGAAATGCTCGTGGTAGGCACCCTCGTCCTCGACCCAGCGACCGAGCACGAAGATGTTCTGGCGACCGGTACGACGGCTCTCGATGACAGTCCGCCGTGCCAGCGCCTGGATGTCGTTGCTGATCGACACCAGGGAGAGCGTGAGGAGCGCGGCGATCTGCTCCCGCTCGAGCGAGCAGGCGAGCGCGCCGTCGGCGTAGAGGGCGTGCAGTCCCATGTAGTGGGGCTCGCGCGACCGCCAAATGTGCCGCCGCATCACCAGATAGGTCGAGAACTCCGGCGATCGGGTGAACGCCAGGAAATCCGGGTTGTCCAGATCGGCGAAGTCCAGGAGGATGAACTGCCGGTTGAAGTTCTCAGACCCCATCGTTGCCCCTCATCGCTACGTCCCCGCCGCCACCAAGCGGTGGAGATCACTCCCCCGCGAGCAGGGCCAGATCCGCGTGCAACGCTTCCAGGATCGCGCGTCGCGACGCCCGCCCCGGTCGCTCCTGCACCAGCCGCACGACGGCTAGCGTCCCCAGGTCAACCAAGTCGTCATCCTCGGCTGCGGTCGGTGCTGCATGAGTCGTCAGCCGATTTCGGTCCGAAATTTCCTCCGAGGGTGTGGGCGCGTCTCCCACCGTCGGCGCACTCGACGCGCGACCGGATGCTCGCCGAGGTGTCGGCGGATGATCAACCCCCCCCGACCGTCGCACGTCGAGATTTCGGTCCGAAATCGGTAGCTCCTCCCCGTCCGGTACGGGTCGGGACGCCAGTGGTGTCCCGGGTGCCGCGCCCGACGGTCGCGGGCGGGGCGTGAACGCATCGCGGGTCGTCCCCTGGCTCTCCTCGCCGGCCCGCACGCGCTCCAGGTGCGCCAGGACGGTCGCCTCGTCTGGGGCGCGGGCGAGCAGGTCGTAGGCGTGGTCGAGGCTGATCTCGCCCCGCTCCACCGCCGCCGCCAGCGCCGGCGCGGCGAGGACGCGCTTGCGCTTGGAGAGCCAGGTCGGGCTCTTGCCGAGCGCGCGCGCCGCGGCCTCCTGGCTGCCCAGCTCGTCGATCAGCACGCCGATCATGTCCATCTCCTCGCGCGGGGAGAGCTCGACGCGCTGCACGTTCTCGACGCAGGAGGCGATGAAGGCCTGGGCGTCCTCCAGGCGGCGGACGATGACCTCGATCTCGTCCCGACCGAGGAGGCGGTGCGCGGCGACGCGGCGGGAGCCGAGCACGACCATGTAGCGATCGGGGTCGTCGGGGTGCCGCCGCACCACCGGGGCCTGCAACAGGCCGTGCTCGGCGATGCTCGCGGCCAGCTCTCGCGCGGATTCCTCGTCCACGCGCTTGCGCGGGTTGCGCGGGTTGTCGTCGATCAGGTCGAGTCGGACCATCTGGCGGCTGTTGTCGAGGAGGCGGTCGGCCGCGCCCGACTCGCGCGGCACGGTCGCGAGCGTGAGGCGGCGGTTGGAGGCCTTGCCGAACTTCATGCTCATGCTCCGAGCACCTCCCGCAGCATCTGCTCGTGCAGCCGCCGCCCGCGATCCAGCCACTCGGCGGGGACGGTCAGGCCGAGTTGCTCGCCGATCAGTGCGGCCGCGTAGCGGTAGTGCTGCCCGACGGCGCTGTTGCGGTAGGCCAGGGCCACCGGGA
>JBPCRG010000137.1:0-2831 GCA_050997095.1 Thermomicrobiales bacterium
GCCCGGAGATGACCGAGTCGGCGCCGCTCCGCTCCGCGGCGTCGACGACCGCAGCGAGGTCGTCGACCTCCTCGACGTTGCCGACGCCGATGTTCTCGCGGGCGCTCAGCTGGTACTCGGCGTAGTCCTGGAACATCATCCCGAATTGGCCGCGGAGCTCGACCGGATCGTACTCGCGCACGTCGTGTCCGTCGATCAGCACGGTCCCCCCGGTGGGGTCGTAGAGGCGCACGAGCAGCTTGACGACGGTGGACTTGCCCGCGCCGTTCCGGCCGACCAGCGCCACCGTCTCGCCCGGCTGGATCGTGAACGAGACGTTGCGCAGGGCGGGCTCGAGGTTGCCGGGGTAGGCGTAGGAGACGTCCCGGAACTCGATGCCCTGGGTGAAGGGGCGCTGGACCGGGATGGGCTGGTCCGGCGCGTCGATCAACGGTTTGCGGTCCAGCAGATCGTAGAGCGTCGTCAGGTAGAGCCCGTGCTCATAGATGCCCTGGAGCCCGCCGAGCAACCCTTGGAAGGAGCCCTGGACCTGCTGCGCGGCCTGGGTGAAGACGGTCAGCGCGCCGAGCGTGATCGTGCCCCGGAGCGCGAGCACGGCGACGTAGAGGAAGGTGCCCGAGGAGGCGACGATCGTCAGCGCCCCCCACCCGAATCCGGCGAGATAGCGGCGCACGAGCAGCGCCTTCGTCTCCTCGTAGTATTCCTCGGAGATCGTCGAGTAGCGGTCGATGAAGTGGTCGCCAAGCGTGAAGAGCTTGATCTCCTTGTTGAACGAGTCGGTGGTCAGCAGCGTGGTCAGGTAGGTCATCATCCGGCGCATCGGCGACTGGCGGCGCATCTGCTGGAATCCCCACCAGCCGTAGCGGGACCCCGAAATGAAGGCGGGGATGGGAGCGAGCAGCGCGGCGGCGGCCACCCAAGGCGAGAGCCGGAGCAGCAGCGCGATCATGGTCGCGAAGGTGATCGCGGTGCGCCCGAGGGTGAAGACGCTGGAGACCATCTGCACCGGCCGGTTCGCGGATTCGCGCTGCGCCTGCTGAAGCTGGTCGTAGTAGGTGGCGTTCTCGAAGTCGGCCAGGTCCAGCGAGTTCGCATGGTTCATGATCAGGCGCTGGACGTGGATCGCCAGCCGCTCCTGCAGCAGCTGCTGGCTGATGTTGCCCAGCGTCTGCAGGAGGCCGGTGATCAGGAAGAGCGCGAGCTGGAGGCCCGCAAGCACCGCGACCGGCCGGATGTGGTCGCCGCCGGACCCGGTGCGGATGCCCTTGACGACCTCGTCGATCAGGCGTCCGGCCAGCCACACCTGCGCGACCGGCGTCACGCTCTGCAGCAACGTGACGACGCCGAGCGCGAGCGTCAGTCCCGGGCTCGTCGCCCAGACGAGCCGGAAGACGCGGTCGGTCGCGCGCCAGGTCCCGGCGACGCCGCTCCTGACGGCAGAGGGCGTGATCCGGCGCTTTTCCGCGGCGGGCGCCGTCGGGCGTCGCCCGTTGCGGGAGCCGCCGTTCATCGATCCGAATGAAGGGGATCCCCCGTGTCCGGGGGGTGGCGTTGACATGGGGTGGGAATCAATCCAGGTGAGGGCGTGAGGACGCGTCGGACGGCGCCGCGGGCACGATTGTGCCCCGTCAATGATCGACGAGCCGCTGGTCCGCCACAACCCGCCGAACGGGCAGGAAGGTCGGGCAGGGGGGAGTGGTCGGAAGGGGGGATGTGGTGGACGTTTCCCGGAAACGTCCACCGGAGGAGAGCGAGGATCCCGGCCGGGGCTCGGTGTGGGGAGAAGCGGCCTACCGGGCCGGGCGGTGAGTGCGAGGAACTATTGTCTCGACACTCTATCCCGTCCGGCGCCCGGTCCATGAGGCCGGGACTACCCGAAAAGTCCTCAGGCTGCCTGGACACTTCTCCCACCAAAGACGTTTTTTGCGGTCGGGTCGGCGTCGCCTACGCCTTGCGGCTCCCGACGACGAGGTAGCCGCGCTCCAGGAGCCCGATGACCGTGCGCTTCAGCGTCAGCGGCTCGAGCGGCAGCGACGAGGCCAGCGCGGCGAGCGTGGCGGACCCGCGGTCGATGCCCAGCGTCACCAGCAGCTCGCTGTCGGTCAGGTGATGGGAGACCATCGCCAGCCGCACCGCCAGCGTCAGCACCGCATCCGGCCCCGGCAGCAGGCGCTGCATCGCGCGCATGGCGGCCCGGTCCGTCTGCCGCTGCGCCGCGGTGCGGAGCAGGAGGAGCGTGGCCATCGGGACGACCTCGATCCCGTGCGGGAGCGGGTCGTCGGCCAGAAAGAGCACGGTCGCGGTCTCGAGCGCGAAGACGCGGGAGATGATCTCGATGCACTGCTCCTCGACGCCCGCGGCGAGGTCGGCGAGGCTGACCGCGCCGTCGCGGACCAGCACCCGGCCCAGCGCCTGGTCGCGCTCCAGCGCGCGCCGCCCCCGCAGGATGTCGTCGAGGAAGAGTGGTTCCACCGCGCCGCGCTGGAGCAGCAGATGGCCGAGCCGCAGCGCGCGGTGGGACGACGTCGCGAGGATGACGCGTCCCGCGTCGACGTGGACCCCGTAGGCCTCGCCGTCCGCGACGATCTGGAATTTTCCGCTGCGCCAGTGGATGCCCAAGGCATCGAGCACGACGTCGGCGCCCATGCTGGCGACGAGATCCAGCGTCGAATCTTCCGGCACGCCCATTCCCCCGACGGCGTCCACCGTCGATCCGGTCGACGATCCACCCCGATCGTCCTAGCCCGATGGTACTAGGGCGTGTCTGACAAATAGTCATGGCTCCGCGTACGCTCTGTCGGCATTCGTCGAAGACGTGAATGCGGAGGGCA
>JBPCRG010000661.1:0-4961 GCA_050997095.1 Thermomicrobiales bacterium
AAGGCAGCCCATCCCGATCGCCAGCTGAAGCAAGTCCGGACGGCCGGGGAAGAGAGCGCGAAGGATCCCAACCGCGCCTACTCCGAGTTCCCGCAGCCGCCGCCACGCCGCGCCCACGACATCGAGATCAAGGCGGCGGCGGTGCAGGAGCGGGTGATGAGCTCCTATTTCGGCGGCATGGGCATGCCCGGCGGCGGAGCCGCCGATCCCCTTGGCAAGGCATTGCGGCGCGAACGCACGGCCGCCGAGCGCGGCGAGGTGCGCCAGGCCGACCGCGGGGCGATGGTCAGCGTGCTGCTCGTCTTCGGCGGCGTCACGCTGGCGTTGATCGCCTGGCTCGTGCTGTGGTCGGCGTTGTCGTGGGTCGCCCAGGCGATGTTTTAGGGTGGGTTCGCAGGCGCGCACCCGCCTGCGACGGTTGTGGAATCGGGCTTGGGAGTGCACTCACCTGGTTGCCTTGTCGACGGGCTGAGATGGCTCGGGAGTCGCGATCTCAGTCGACGCGGCCATGTTGTCGCAGGCGGCAACAGAGACGTCGAGATTCTTCCTTCGTCGGAATGACAATGTGGGCGTGCCTCCCCCTTCACCGTCATCCTTCGAGGCTTCGGTGGCTTATGCAAGACCGATCGGCATCGTTGTAGGCGGCGACGCGATGCCCCCTACCCCCGTCATTCCGAGCGGAGCCCGCGGGCGGAGTCAAGAAATTCCTTCGACCGCAGGGAGAATCGTCGTCGGCGGGAGCGATGACCTTGGTCGATGCACTGTCCACTGAGGCACGGACGATCCGGTCGGAGAGTCGAAACCCGTTCGGTGCCCGCGACCTACCCCTCGTTCGGCGTCGGCTTCGAGCGGTTCGGACCCGAGCGGCGCGGCGCAGCGTTCCGCGGGGGGACGGCGGTCGGTTTCGGCGGGGCGGCGGGGCCCTTGCCGCGGACGCCGGGGGGTATCGGGCGGCGGACCCAGGCCCGTTTATTGAAGAGCGGGCCGGCTTCGGTCGAGCGCTTGATCGCGGGGATCACGGTCTCCAGCGATTGCAGGAGCGCGGCGGCGGCGGTGCGGGCGCCCTCGGCGACGGCGGAGTTCCGGTCGGACGACGGGGCGTAGGCCAAGCCCAGCATCCGCCCGGTTTCGGCGATCAGGCCGATCGCCGAGACGGCGGGCAGCAGCCGGCGCTCCTCCGGGGAGAGCGAGCGGACCGAGGCGTACGCCGAGAGCGCCTCCTCGGCGGCGTCGGCGCTCCACCCTCCTCCGTGCGTGATCAGGTCCGCGATGTCGAGCAGCGGCGTCGAGACCGCCGCTTCGGAGGGGTCGAGGATCCCGGTGACCCTGTCGGCGCCGCCGGAGTGGCTGAAGAGGAGATGGCCCGGCCAGAGCGCGAGATGGGCGACGACGGTGGGGTTGGCGGCGAGGAAGTCGGCGGGGGCGAGCGCGGCCTCGATCGCGTCGAAGGCCTTCCCGCCGGCTTTGACCCCGCGGTGGATGTGGGCTTGGCTGGCCGCGACCGGACGCAGCAGCGCCCGATCCGCCGACCAGCGCTGCCGCACCGTGCCCAGCACCGCCCGCAGCGGAGCCGCGGGAGGGGAGGGGAGCGCGCAGAGCGCGAGCGTGGCCTCGTGCCAGCGCGCGACGAGTTCGCCCGCCTGCGTGAGTCCGCCCGTCGGGAACGCGGAGGGCACGTGGATGGCGCGGCCTTCGGCGGAGAGCGCGTCCGACCAGCGCGAAGCGGGCCGGCCAGGCAGCCAGCGCTGCGCTTCGTAGACGCGATCGGCGCGGACGACGGTCGGCGATCCGTCGGATGTCGGAACCGGGGTCGGCAGGCCGTCCATTCCGGCCGCGGCGAGGGCCGCGCGCACCCGATTGACGAACGTGATCCGGATCGGCGCGGACCCGACCGGCCAGCGGCGGACGCGAATCGGGCCGTCGCCCGTCTCGATCCGGATCATGTGAGGCCGGCCGCCGACGGAGACGGGCTCGCCGAGATCGCCGCCGAACGCCGCCGCCGCCGCGGCCAGCTCGGGATCGATGGGTTTGGGCGGTGGCGCGTCGATCCCCGAGTCGCGCTCGTTGCGTCGCATGCGTGCGTTCTCTCCTGTGGCCGGTCGGCGGCGGACTTCGGCGTGGCCGCCCACGGGGACGTCCCCGCGGAGATGATGCCACGGATGGCGGCGGGACGCCGTTTTCCCGGCATCCCGGGCGGGGGCGTCCGAATGGAACTGCCGGGAATGGGACAAAGGGTGGAGACGGGCGCTGACCGTCGGCCGGCGGCGCGGGTAGGCTGGAGGGGACCGTCGGAGGCCATGCGCGGGGCTAGGCACGATGGATCGCGAGGAACCCCATGCGCCGAATCATGCTGACGCTCGTCGCCATCGCGGTCGTGATCGCCCTCGACGGCTGCACGCGCGTGGACGCGAATCTCGACCCGAAGACCGTGTTCGGCTCCGGCCACGTGGTCGAGGAGACGCGGGACGTCGCCCCATTCACGAAGGTGGAGCTGATCGGATTCGGGACGCTCCACGTGACGCAGGGGACCGCGCCGTCGCTCACGGTGTCGGCGGACGACAACCTGATGCCGCTCGTGCGGCGCGTCGTCGCCGACGGCATCCTCACGCTCCGGGTGGGGAAGGCGGACCCGAGACTGCTCTTGAGCCCGACCAAGCTGGATTTTTCGGCCACGGTAGTCTCGCTCGACCAGATCACGGTCTCGGACTATGGACGGGTCGTCGTCGACGGGCTGCAGGGCAAAGCGCTTCGCGTCGATGTCGCCGGCGCCGCCGCCGTCGCGATGACGGGGCTCGATCTCACCGCGCTGAAGGCGACCCTGAGCGGCGGCGGCTCGTTGTCCGCGGCCGGCAAGGCGTCGTCGCAGGACGTCTCGATCCTGGGGACCGGCGACTACGTCGGCGGGCGGCTCGCGTCCCGCAAAGCCAAAGTGAAGTCCGACGGCGCGGGCCGCGCCACCGTCCGCGTCAGCGACAGCCTTGGCGCGACGATCACGGGCGCGGGCCGGATCGACTACCTCGGCGACCCCAAACTCACCCAGACCGTCACAGGCCCCGGCGCCGTCAAACGCATCGCCGAGCCCGCCGCCACCCCGGCCGCGTCGCCGTCAGCCCGCGTGTCAAGCCGCGTGGACTTCGAACTCCTCTGAGTTTTCAGCTCAAAGCTGGGCGGGCTGTGCATCGCCGCGTGGCATCGTCGGCGCCGAAGACGGTTCTCGCTGCGCTCGAAGAGATTCCTCGACTCTGCCCGCGGGCTCCGCTCGGAATGACGGCGTGTTTCCGCCCGCAGGCTCGGCTCGGAATGACGGCGTGTCTTTGCCCGCGGGCTCCGCTCGGAACGACGGGTGGGGGGACGACGCGTCGGTGTGGCATTGATGCCGATTGACCTTGCGAGGAACACTCAAAGCTCACGGCCCAAAGCTCAGAGCTCACCGTCCGTCACTCCTCAGCCTGCGGGTGCTTCGACGAGTCGCGGATCTTCTCGACGACGCCGGCGTCCGCGAGGGTCGTGGTGTCGCCGAGAGGACGGTCGGTGGCGATGTCGCGCAGGAGGCGGCGCATGATCTTGCCGGAGCGCGTCTTCGGCAGATCGGGCGTGAACATGATCTGCTTCGGCCGCGCGATCGGTCCGATCATCGTCGCGACGTGCCGCTTCAGCTCCTGGAGCAGCGCGTCGTCCGGCTCGAAGCCCTCCCGCAGGATCACGAAGGCGAAGATCGCCTCGCCCGTCAGGTCGTCCGGGCGGCTGACGACGGCCGCCTCGGCCACGCTCGGATGCGGGACGAGCGCGCTCTCGATCTCCGTGGTGCTGAGCCGATGCCCGGAGACGTTCATCACGTCGTCGACGCGGCCGAGCAGCCAGTAGCAGCCGTCCTCGTCGCGTTTGCAGCCGTCTCCGGGGAAATAGACTCCGGGGAAGCGGCTCCAATAGGTCGCGACGTACCGCTCGGGATCGTTGTAGATGCCGCGGAGCATGCCGGGCCAAGCTTTGGTCAGCACGATGTAGCCGCCTTCGCCCAGCGGCACGGAGTTCCCCTGGTTGTCGACCACGTCGGCGGAGATCCCCGGCAGCGGGTAGGTGGCCGAGCCGGGTTTGGTGGTCGTGACGCCGGGCAGCGGCGAGATCATCGCGGCGCCGGTCTCCGTCTGCCACCAAGTGTCGACGATCGGGCACGTCTCCTTGCCGATGGTGCGGTGGTACCACATCCACGCCTCGGGATTGATCGACTCCCCGACCGTGCCGAGCAGGCGCAGCGACGAGAGGTCGTGGGCGTCCGCGTGGCGCGCGCCCTGCTTCATGTGGGCGCGGATCGCCGTCGGCGCGGTGTAGAGGATCGAGACGCGGTACCGCTCGACGACCTCCCACCAGCGCTCCCAATTCGGATGGTCCGGCGTGCCCTCGTAGATCACGCCGGTGGTGCAGTTCGCGAGCGGCCCGTAGACGATGTAGGTGTGGCCGGTGACCCAGCCGATGTCGGCGGCGGCCCAGTAGACGTCCTCGTCCTTGATGTCGAAGATCCAGCGGTGGGTCGCCGAGGCCTGCAGCAGGTAGCCGGCGGTCGTGTGCAGGATACCCTTCGGCTTGGCGGTGGTCCCCGAGGTGTAGAGCAGGTAGAGCATGTCCTCGCTCTCCATCCGCTCCGGCTCGCAGACCGTGGACTGGCGGTCGACCGCGTCGCTCCACCAGAGGTCGCGGCCCTCGACCATCGTCACGTCCTGCCCGGTGCGCTTGGCGACCAGCACCTTCTCGACCGACGACGTGCTCTCCAGCGCCTGGTCGACGTTCACCTTGAGCGCCGCCGCCGCGCCGCGCCGGTAGCCGCCGTCGGCCGTGATCACGACCTTGGCCTGCGCGTCGTTGATCCGGTCCGACAGCGCGGCGGCGGAGAAGCCGCCGAACACGACCGTGTGCGGGGCCCCGATCCGGGTGCAGGCGAGCATCGCGATCGGCAACTCGAGGAT
>JBPCRG010000158.1:0-7198 GCA_050997095.1 Thermomicrobiales bacterium
CAACGCGGCCCATCATTATCCACGCAACCTAAAAGGCTGTCCTTGGTGCGACATCGAGAGACAGGCCCGAATCACACTTTTCAAGGTGTATGTCTCCACAGCCAGTGCTTCGACTGCGGCATTCGACCTGACGGCCATCTGGTCCCAAATCGCGGGTGTCCATCCTCCCCCTCCGTTGCCACCGTTGCCCACCGCAATGCCTACCGTCCCTACCGGGTTGCAAGCTTCGCTGGCGGGCCGAAAGCGGCGGCGTTGGCGTACGCGTGCAATAGGCGGAGTCGTCGCGATCATCATCGTTCTGGCCTCGTTGAGTCCCGGGGCAGCGGCGCTTGTTTGGTCGACGAGCGCCGCCGTCGTACTCGCCTTCATCGTTGACCGATGGGGATCAAACGATTCACGGGCGTTGCGAAACCGGGAACGAACTGAGCAGATTCAAGCGATATCGCAGAGGGATGTCCTCGCCCAGCAATGGCGATGGGAGGCTGGAGACGCACGATTTCTCGAGTCGCGCCGAAATCTGGAAGAGAAGAGGCGTGAACTTCAGAGCGTTCCAGCCATGCGCCAGGCAAAGTTGCAGAAACTTGTCAACGACCGGCAGGCCCCACAGCTTCAAATCTATTTGAATCGCTGTCGGATAGATCCTGCGCGTGTTTCAGGCATAGGGCCAGTGCGCGCCGCAACGCTCTCCTCATGCGGAATCAAGACCGCGGCGGAGTCTCTTGGAAGGCGTTGGCGACTGTTCCAGGATTTGGCCCCGCAATCTCGGCTAATTTGATGGGTTGGCGCAATAACTTGGAATTGACGTTTACGGCTAGTTATTTACGACAGGTTGACCCGATGCTTCTGGTTGCGGTGGACCGAGAACTAGATGCGATTCGACACCGGCTTGAATCGCATCTCCTTGGCGGAGCGTCGGCGCTTCGCCAACACAGGGACCAAGCCCTGCTTGCCCGACAAACTCTCCAAGCATCATTGGAGCAATCCTTAACCAGGGTTGCCCAAGCTGAAGCCAACGTCAAGGTTCTGTAAAATCGGTCGATTCTTCGCCGTCTGCTCAAGAACATCGAGAACAGCGTCCATATGGAACTGCCGATTCCAGAGACGAGTTTCACAACTCGTCTTTGTCACAGTCATCTGGGCGAATTGCTATGGTGTGCACTTGACCTTCCGATCGAGTCCAAACCTCCTCCCGGCGTTCCGTGTCCCGCACGTCCGAAGCGACGCGTCCCGTGAAACCGCCGCATAGCCGGGTGGAATTCCCTTTTGACTCAACTCCGATCGACCGTCGTCTTGACCCTAGGAGATCTCCGGCGATTGCGTCTGAGATTTTTGGCTCCAAGGGCTGCCGCGTCCCTTCGGAGGAAGATTCTGCTGATCCTCTCTAAGATAAACAGAACTCTAAAGAAGCCCTCCTCGCACTCGCGAGGAGGGCTTCCTTAGAGGTGAGACGGCAGAGGTGAGACGGCCGACTGGCTACGAGCCGGCGGTGAAGATCTCGAGCTGGGTGGCCGTGCCGGGCAGCGTCTGGACCTCGGCCGAGATCAGGATCGGGTCGCCGACGCGCTCCAGCAGCTCCATCCGGTAGATGCCGGGCAGCACCCAGACGTAGTCGCCCTGCTGGAACTGGTCCTGCCAGATCACGACCCCTGCCTGGTCGGTGACGACATAGATCTCGCCCGCGCCCTGCGGGAACTTCAGGATCGAGCCGCGGATCCAGGTCGTGCGGTCCGCCTCGATGTTGACCCGGATCTTGGTGAGCTGGCCGCTCGGATTGGCCCAGCTCCCGTCGTAGACGCCGACGGCGAGCTCCACATTGTTCTTGTCGGTCAGCGTGACGTCGACCGCCTTGCCCTTCGGATTCGCGTCGGTCGCGCCGCCGCCGCCTTGGATGTGGGCCTTCGGGAAGAGGCCGCCGATCGACTCGATCTCCAGGAAGCCGGTCGTGACGACCACGTTGAGCTGTTGGAGGATGGTGAAGAGTGCGGTGCTCAGCTCCGAGGCGTTGGCCGCGGAAAGGTTGAGGCCGCCGCCGTTCTTGGCGATGCAGGCGACCGTGCCCTGTTCCTCAGCCGAGAGGGCGAAGCCGACCACGTGGACGGTGACCTTGGCGTCGCCCTGGTGGATCGCCGAGGCGATGGCGCAGGGGTCGCCCCCGCAGGTCTCCAGGCCGTCGGTCACCATCACGATCGCGTTGACCGCCTTGGCCGCGGGCTTCGCGAAGTCCTTGCCGCCGCGCTCGAGCGAGGTCGCGAGCGGCGTCCACCCCGTCGCCTTGGCGGCGTCCACCTGGGCGTTCAGCTTCGCCTTGTCCACGCCCTTGATCGGCACGGTGAGATCGGACGCCTGGCAGCTTTCGGCTTTGCCGGACTCGGTGTTGTTGCCCTTGTGGCCATAGATGCGGAAGCCGACGTTGATCCCGTCCTGCACGGGGATGGCCGTGATCACGTCCTTCATCACGCGTTTGGCGGCCTGCATCCGAGTCTCCCCGCCGCCGACGTCCTGGTCCATGGAGCCGGAGGCGTCAAGGATGAGTTCGACGTTGACGACCGACCCGGGCTGCTGCTGGCTCAGGGACCGCACCGCCCGGCTGGCCGGGGAGGGCGCGGCGCCCGCGGTGGCGGCGAAACCGGCCCCCATCGTCGACAGCATCAGCATGAGCAGAAGCAGACGCGCCCCCATGCGGCCGACCCTTCCGTGTACCCCGTTCGACATTCCCGTCTCCCTTCGCCCGATTCGTTCGCCCATCCGGCGACATCCCAACCGAACGCGCCGGACATCGGCGGTCCGCGATCCCGACTGAGAAATTGTGCACGATTCATGCCCGATCGGCTTGTCGACGCCCATGGCCTCAGGGTGGCGCGGCTATTGCATCCGGATCGGGCGTGCAGGCACCGATGTCGTTCGACGTCGGTGCAGATCAACCGTGTGGGTCGATGTCGTCCGGTTCGCGCCGCCGATCGCCCCTCGACGATGTTCGCCACCAGGTGGCGGGACAGCAGGAATCGGGAGAAGGAAACATGACCAACCGACACCGGACGCTCCACATCGTGCCGATCCTCGCGCTTTTCCTGGGCCTTCTCGGCGGACTGCCCATGCCCGGTGCGTCGCGTTCCGTGAGCGCGCAGGCTCCGGCCCAGGCCGCGCCCCGCGGGCCGGGCGGCGCCGTCCCCAACGGGCTGACGGCCGAGTTGACGCTCGGCGACGCGCGCTTCCTGTTCGACCGGATGGTGCCGCTCCGGCGCTCGGATCTGACGCGGGTCGGCCGCTCGGGCCCGGTGCTCGTCTACGCGCGCACGGCGGACGCTCCGTTCGACCGCCTCTACGCGTCGGTGCCCCCACGCAGCAGCGACTCCGTGGCGCGTTATCTCCCGGAGCAGAACGCGGACCCCTCCGTCCCCTGTCCGGCGGAGGCGGCCCAACTGGCCTCGGTCGACGTGGGCGCGACCGGCAAATTCGCCTTCGCCGGGTACGAGACCGACGTGACCACGGCCGGTCTTCAGGATGCCGGCAAGACGGCCGACGGCTCCACTGCCTACACGGGAGGCGAGCAGCCGACGGACGAGCTCCTGATCGAGGCGACGGACGGCCTCCAGCGCTTCGTCCGGATGGACGACCAAGGCGTTCCGGCCATCCTCGCCAACGACTTCGCCTTCGGGGGGCGCACATTCGTCTTCGCCGACGCCTCGGCTGCCCCCGCCGGCGCGGCCCGTCTCGGCTGCGCCGGTCCCTTCCCGGTCGTCGCCAGTCAGGGACGGGCCGCCGACGAGATCTTCGCGCAGGTTGCCGGGCAGTCGCTGCGCTTCACCGCCACCGGCGACGCCAAGGTGACGACCGTCGAGGCGGCAGGCACGTCCTCGGAACCGGCGACGCCGGCAGCCCCCGCGAAGGAGACGGCCCCGGCCGCCGAGACGACGCCGAGCGAGACGGCCCCGGCCGCCGAGACGACGCCGAGCGAGACGGCTGCCGTCGGGGCGGTTCCGACGACCGGGCCGGCCACCGCGACAACCGCCGCCGCGACCGGTCCGGGCTTTCCGCGCGAGCTGACCGTCAGCGGCGGACGCTATCTCCTCGACCGTATCCTGCCGATCCCGACCGCCGGCTTCACCCAGATCGACCAGCAGGCCGGGCTTGCGATCTTCTCCCCGGATTCGCAGACCACACCCGACCGCGTCTTTGCGACGGACCCCGGCATCAGCGGCCAGACGGCCCGGTACGTCGCGGAGGGCGCGGCCTCGTGCCCGGCGGAAGCGGCCGGCTACGACGTGCTGGACGCGGGCGCGAACGGGTCGTTCGCCTTCGCCGGGATCGAGACGGACCTCACCGCGGCCGACCTGCAGGAGGTGGGCGCCACCCCGGACGGCAAGAAGCTCTATGCCGGCGGGGAGCAGCCGATCGCCGAACTCTTCGTCGCGGGGGCCGAGGGGCTGCTGCGATTCGTCTCCACCGACGCCCAAGGCCTGCCAACCTCCTTCGGGGCGGCGCTTCCGTTCGGTGGCCAGAGCTTCGCCTTCGGCGGGGAGGCGACGGGCGTCGACCGCGCCGCATTGACCCGGTCGGGCTGCGCCGGAGCCTTCCCCGCCTACACCGAGCAGGGCGGGCAGGCGGGCGCGCTGACCGCCCTCTACGTCCAGGTCGGTAAGCGCCTGCTCAGCTTCACCACGACGGCCCCGGCCGCCGCGACGGCCGCGCCGGAGGTCGCCAGCCCGGCGCCGCCGACGGACGTCCCCACCGACGTGCCGACCGAGACGCCCGCCCCCACGCAGACCATGGCGCCGACGGAGACGCCGGTCCCGACCGAGACGCCGGTTCCAACCGAGACCCCGACGGCCGCTCCGACCGAGACGCCGGTTCCCACGGAGACTCCGACTGCCGCTCCGACCGAGACTCCTCTTCCCACCGCGACCGTCGCCCCGACGGAGACGCAAGCGCCGACGGAGACCGCCACGGCCGCCCCGACCCAGGCGCCGACGGAGACCGCCGCCGGTCCCGCGGAGACCCCGACGGAGGTGCCCTCCACGACCGCGACAAGCGCGGCGACCGCCGCGGCCACCGGCACGGTCGTCGCTCAGCCGTTGGGGACGCCGCCCACGGCGCTGCCGGCCCAGATCGACGTGCAGGACACCGCCTACGTCTTCAGCCAGGTCGCGGTCTCGGTCGACGTGACCACTCTTGTCAAGGTGACCCAGATCCAGAGCTCCAACCTGACCGTCTACGCCGCCCAGCAGGTGCAGGGCGTCGCGGCGGTCCTCTACGCCGCGACTGCGGACGGTCAGGTGGTGGGGCAGTACGTGCCGGCGGCCGTCGCCGCGCCGCCGCCGCCGCCCGCGCTGCCGCCGAGCGTCGAGGTGCAGGGCGAGGCCTACGTCTTCAACGCCGTCTCGGTGAACGTCGACGTCAAGACGCTGGTCCAGGTGGAGGTCGTCCAGATCCAGAACGCGTCCGTCACCGTCTATGCCGAGCAGAACGTGCAGGGCCGCGCCCCGCGCCTCTACTGCGTCTCCGCGGACGGCCGCCAGGTGGTCGGGCAGTACGTCCAGGTCTCCGTGGTCCAGCAGGCGCGGGTCAGCGTCAAGGAGCGGCCGTTCCAGGTGGCCGTGGTCGCCGCCCTGCCGGCCAACGCGCCCCCGCCGGCCGCCGCCACCGCGGCGCCGCAAATCGACCGCTGCCCCGGCGACACCGGCGCGATCGGTGCCTACGGGCTGCCCGGCCGCCTGCCGCGCCGGGTCCAGCTCGGCGGAATCTCCTACTCCTTCATCCGGATCGAGCGGAGCGCGGGCGTCGACGCCACGATCCGGTTCGGCTGCGTGGGAGCCTTCGAGGCCGTCGGCGACAAGGCGAAGGTCGCCACGCTCATCTACCTGCGGGTTCCGGGCGGGCCGGCGGGACAGGGCGACCTCTTCCGCTTCGAGGCGGTCGCAACCGTCTCGGTGACGCTGCAGGTGTCCGGCAAGCCGCAAACGATCACGCTGCCCGCGGCGGGCGACCGGGCCGCGACGGACTATACCGTTCGCGCGACGTGGGGCCGGCTGGTCTACTCCAGCTTCACCGTCATCCTCTATGCGGAGGACGCGAAGAACCCCGCCCCCGCGCTGATCTACGCCTACGACGTCACCAGCGACGTGGTCGCCCAGTACGAGCCGGAAGGGGAGACCCGCCAGGCCTCGGACGCGATGCAGGCGGCGGCGAAGGCGAACGGGCTCAACCCGGACCTGACGCTCGCGGGCGGTCCGCGATACGTCCTGACCGCGGTCTGGACGCCCTCCGGCTCGACCGCGAATGGCTGGGTCACCTTCTACTCCTCGACCGGGACGGGGACGGCGCAGACGCTGCTCGGGCGCGATCCGCGGCGGCCGGAGTTGCTGATCTACGGGCACGCCGGGTAGCGCGGCCCGCCGACGGCCGGGCGCGACTGTGGCGGGGACGACTCGATCGACCATCCGTCCCCGTCGATATGCGCGTAGGAAATGCAGGCGCTGCGGCCGTCGTCGCTTGCCCCGTTTCCCGCCGCGGCGCATCGTCGGGCACAACGAGAAAAGGGAGAAGAGATGGATTCGGCACGCTTTGACGCCTTGGCCCGCGCGCTGGCAGGGGCCGTCCGATCCCGGCGGCAGGTGGCGCGGGTCCTTGCCGGCGGCCTCGTCGGCACCTCACTCGGGGCCTTCGGTTCCCAGGCGGACGCGAAGGACGACAACGGGAGCGGGAAGGACAAGGGAGACGAGAACAAGAAGCAGGGCAAAAACGGGAACGGGAAAGGGCCCGCCTGCCGGGAGGACGGCCATTCCTGCGAAGGCAACCAGGAGTGCTGCGCGGGACTGATCTGCGGCCCGTCCGGCTCGGGCGCGGCCAGTCGCTGCACTGCGCCGTCCGCCCAGGAGTGCGTCGATTGCGCCCAGCCCGCCGTGGTCAAGGCGGTCGCGGCCTACAGCGTCCAGACGACCTGCGCCTACGACCAGGCGGCCGACCGCACGACCTGCACCTGCACCGGCGCCGCCCCCGCCGGCGCGTCGGCCGTCCGCTCGGTCGCGGTCGCCTCGGCGGCCGTCTGCGCCGACGTCGTCGGCGGGGATTCCTCCCTCGGCACCCCGGGGCCGGCGATCGGCTCGGCCGGCTTCACGTCGGCGGTCGGCCAGGCCGCGCTGACCCTGATCCTCACGGGCAAGGTGACCACCGGCGGCAGCGCCACCTATTGGTGCATGAC
>JBPCRG010000167.1:0-3007 GCA_050997095.1 Thermomicrobiales bacterium
GAGTTCGCGCCCGCCGGGCTGGACCGCGTCTGGTTCGTCTCCGGAGGCTCCGAGGCGACCGAGAACGCGGCCAAGATGGCGCTGCACTACCACCGCGAGCGGGGCCGGGCGACCAAGACCCAGATCATCGCCCGCTGGCGCAGCTACCACGGCTCGACCTTCGGCGCGATGGCCTGGAGCGGCAACGTCGGCCGCCGCCGCCCGTACGCGGCGTCGCTGCCCCACGCCGAGCACATTGCCCCGTGCCACCCCTACCGCTGCTGGGCGAACTCCGCCTGTCCCGGCTGCGACCTCTCCTGCGCCCATCAGCTCGAGCGGACGATCGGGCAGATCGGAAGCGAGAACGTGGCCGCCTTCATCGCCGAGCCGGTCGTCGGGGCCACGCTCGGCGCGGTTCCCGCCAGCGACGGCTATTTCCAGGAGATCCGCGAGATCTGCGACCGGCACGACGTGCTCCTCATCGCCGACGAGGTGATGAGCGGATTCGGGCGCACCGGGCGCAAGTTCGCGATCGACCACTGGGGCGTCACGCCCGACTTGATCGCCTGCGCGAAGGGGATCGCGGGCGGCTACGCCCCGCTCGGCGCGGTTATCGCGAAGGCGGAGATCGTCGCCGAGGTGAAGCGCCGCAGCGGCTCCTTCGTGATCGGGCACACCTCCTCCGGCAATCCCCTCTCCTGCGCCACTGGCGTCGCGGTCCTTCGTTATGTCGTGCAGCACGACCTCATCCGCAACGCCGCGGAAACCGGCGCCCACTTCAAGGAGCGGCTGACCGGGTTGATGGCGCGCCATCCGATGATCGGCGACGTGCGCGGACTGGGGCTGATGCTCGGCGTCGAACTCGTCGCCGACCGCGCGACCAAGCGCCCGTTTCCGACGGGGCTGCACGTCGGCAAGCGGATCGGCGCCGCGACCTTGGCGCGCGGGCTGGTCTCGTATCCCGGTTCCGGCTCGGCGGACGGCGCGCTCGGCGACCACCTGCTCTACACCCCGCCGCTGACGATCACGCCGGGTCAGGTCGACGAACTGATCGCGATCCTCGACGAGAGCCTGGCGGCCGTCGCCCAGGAGATCGGGCTTACCGTCGGGGCGCGACGGGGATGAGCGAGACCGCGCGGCCGCTCCGCTTTGTGATCTTCGGCGAGTCGATCGTCTCCGACTGGCGCAACCCGATGGCGACGAGCGCCCGGGCGATCCAACGCGCGCTCGTCCGGCTCGGTCACGACGTCCTTTTCCTGGAGCGCCGCCGCAACGAGGCCACGCTCGGGCTGCTGCGCGCGCGGGGCTCGGCTCCATTGCGCGCCTTCGATCTGCGCTTTCCCGACCTCCAGCACCGGACCTACGACCTGCCCAACGGCTGGGAGCGCTCCGTCTGGTTCGCGCGCGAGGCGGGCACCGCCGACGCGATCGTGACCCTTCCCGGCGCGCCGCCCGAAGTGATGGAGCAGATCGCGGGCTTCGACTCCCGCTACATCGTCCGGCTCATCGACACCGACGTCGGGCTCCTCCCCGGCACGTTCCCCCTGCATCGCGCCGGAGACGACGGCGAGGGATTGGCATGGGGGCCGACGGTCGAGATCGACCAGTCGCCCGCCACGCACCCGCGGTCCGGTCTCGTCGTCGTCCGCTACGAGGAGGGCGATCTTGACCCGATCGCCGAGATCCTGCGGCCGCTCGGTCCGACCGTCGTCGATCTTGGAGGAGGAGTCAAGAGCGGGGTCGTGGCCGAGGCCGACCTTCCCGA
Source organism: Thermomicrobiales bacterium (assembly GCA_050997095.1). GTDB lineage: Bacteria > Chloroflexota > Chloroflexia > Thermomicrobiales > UBA6265 > JBPCRG01. The sequence goes on from JBPCRG010000167.1 coordinate 1,745, forward strand.
TCTCTATCGTGCCAGCCGGGTGGCGCTCCTCCTTGGCGTCGGCTCATCCCCGTACGCCCTTGCCCGGGCGCTGCTGCCGCTGGCGGCGGGCTGCCGCGTGCTCGTGATGCCGGAAACGTTTCCGGTCGTAGGCCCGACGCTCGACTCCATCGTCGTCACGTCGATGGACGAGCTGCACCGGCAAGCGTCCGATCTTCTCGCCGAACCGGGCGCCGCCCCTGCCCTGCCCGCCCGGTTCGATGCCGCGCGGCAGGCGGCGACGATCGCCGCCGCCGTGCGCAAAGCGGTGGACGAGGGTCGGCGGGGCGAACGGTTCAGCGACGCGAGCGCCGCCCATCCCGTCCGGAACGGTCGCGGGGAAGACCAAACGCCTCCCGATCCGCCCAATAAGGCGCCGTAACCGAAAAGAGCGGCGGCGCGTTGTTAATCCAGACGTAGAACACCGACGCGTCGCCGGGGGTACGCTTTCCGTGGTCGATGAAGACCGGGACACCGGCGCCGCGGGGCACAGGGTGTTCGGAAACGAGGAGCGCGCGGAGGAATCGAGGCCCCGTCATGTCCGATCTGCCCCTGGCCATCCTGACCATTATCGTGATCGTGGCGGTCTTCGCGGCCACCCAGCCCTCCGCGCCCGTCTCGCGCCGCCGACCGCCCGCGCCGAAGCGGCCCCGGGCCGAAGCCCCGACGCGGATGCGCCCGGCGAAGGCCGCGCAGAGCCGCCTCGACGACACCCATCGGAACCGCTGGACCCGGACCGACCTCGCGCTGGCGATCGGCCGCGACCACGTCGCCGCGGAACTTGACCTCCTCGCCTGGCCGACGCCCGAGGTGTGATGTTCGGCGGCGCGACAGTCTCCTACCGTCGCCCGACAACGCAGTCCTCGCCGGACAAATCACAAAAACAAGGTTTCGGCGATGATAGACGCCTCGGATAGTCGTCAGGGTCGCATCACCCTCATTGCAGAAACCCAGGTTCACCCCAGAAAACAGCCATGGTCTTGACCAGCAAGAAGCCTCGACTCGACCCGAGATTCTTGATGTAAGGGGCACCGCATAGAGCCGCGTGCCAGAATGTGCTTAGCCTATAAAGTATTTTTTTATTAGCATACGGTTGGTAAGACGTTACCAACCGTGCGCGCCTGATCAGCCGTGAAGCCCGGTCTGCTTGTCTTGAATACGCTCCAGCCTGTTGAAAAAGGGACGCGGTGCCGGAGGGGGCATCGCTGGTTGTGGTGTCGTCGGGTGGCGGACCGTGTTAGGGAG
>JBPCRG010000241.1:0-5363 GCA_050997095.1 Thermomicrobiales bacterium
CTGGGTGGTGGAGCGGACCCACTCGTGGATGAATCGGTCCCGTCGCCTCTTGGTGCGCTGGGAGAAGAAGGCCGAGAACTACCTCGCCTTCATCCACCTCGCCTGCGCCCAACTCATTTTCGCCAAATGCCAGGTTTCCGGATAAGCTCTTAACGATGATTGATCTGGTTGGAGCCGACGGTCACTATACTGGGCAGCGAGGCCGCCGAGGGGCGACCCGGCGAGGCGGAAGTGCCCACAGGCGTTCGGAGCACGATGGCGACGATGGCAGGGGTCGACGGTTCCAGTCAGGACGCGGCGACCATCCTGGTCGTCGACGATGAGATCAACCTTCGGGACACCCTTGCCTATTCCCTTCGCCGCGAGGGATACACGGTCGAGTTGGCGTCCGAGGGGCAGATCGCGGTCGCCAAAGCGCGGGCGATCCGGCCGGACATCGTGATTCTGGACATCATGCTGCCGGGGATGGACGGTCTGCAGGTGTGCCGGGCGATCCGGAGCGAATCGAATGTGCCGATCCTCTTTCTTTCGGCGCGGGGAGAGGAGATCGACCGGGTCGTCGGTCTCGAGATCGGCGCGGACGACTATCTGACGAAGCCTTTCGCGATGCGCGAGCTCGTCGCGCGCGTCCGCGCCATGCTCCGGAGGTCGCGGATGCCGGGCGTGGCGACGGCGGACGGCCCTGCGGAGGCGAAGGACGGCGAACGGGGAACGATCACGATCGGCGCGATCGAGATCGACGGGCCGCGGCGAAGCGTGAAGCTCTCCGGCCACCCCGTCGCGCTCAAACCGAAGGAGTTCGACCTGCTGCATTACCTCGCTCGGCATCCCGGGCTCGTGCTTTCGAGGGACGCGCTGCTGCGGGAGGTTTGGGGCTACGAGTTCCCGATCGACACCCGCACAGTCGACGTGCACGTCCGGTGGCTGCGTCAAAAACTGGAGGCCGATCCGGGGCGGCCCACCCAGATCGAGACCGTGCGCGGCTACGGCTACCGGATGGCCGCGGAACCCGGCGCCTCGTGACGAACGGTGGCAGACGTCTCCCGGACAGCGGCGGTCGGTTCGACGGTTGATGCGTCGACTTGCGCCGAAGACGCTCCAGGGTCGGCTTGCCGTCGCCTACAGCGTGCTGATCGTGCTGATGATGGCGGCGTTCGGCGGGGTCGTGGTCGTTTCGGTCCGCAACCTCTACGTCGACCGCCTGACCGATCAGATTGAAGCGCAGGCGAGACTGGTCGCCGAGGCCGTGGCTCCCGAGTTCGCGACCGGCGGTAATGCGAGCTCCCTCGACGGGGTCGTGAAACGCCTCGGGCGCAGCGGACCGCCCCGCATCACGGTCACGGCGGCGGACGGATCGGTCGTGGGGGAATCCAGCGGAACGTCGTCTTTCGCCGGCCAGAAGCCGATGGCGCCGGAGGCCGTCCGGACGTTCGCCGACGCGGGGGGCGAAGGGTCGGCCGCCAAGGTCTCCCGCCTGGATGGATTGCTCTCCGTGAGCGTGCCGGTGCCTGGCGGGAACGGGGCCACGGCGACCGTCGCTTTGCCGCTCGACGACGTGAACGCCGCCGTCCGCAAGATTCAGCTCAGCGTGGCGATCGCGACGGCGCTCGCGGCGTTCGCGGCGACGCTCGTGGCCAGTGTCGTCGCCCGACGGATCTCGGGACCGTTGACCGACCTGCGCCTGCAGGCGATGAATGTCGCCGACGGCCAGCTGGACGCGAGCGTGACGCCCGCCGCGACGCGCGAGCTCGGCGATCTGGCGCGCGCGTTCAACGCGATGACGTCGCGGGTCCGGGACCTGGTCGGTGAGAGCGAGGACGCGCGCTCGCGCCTCGAGGTCATATTCTCAAACCTGTCCGACGGCGTGATCATCGTCGACGCCGGGAACGAAGTCGCGGGGCTGAACGCCGCCGCGGTCGGCATTTTGGGCGCGAGCGCGACGGGAGCCGTCGGGCGACCCTTCTCGGTCGTCGCCCGCGATTCGGATCTGATCCGCTTGATGCGGGATGCGTTCGCATCGAACGCGGTCCGCAGCACCGTGATCGACTACGCGCGAAGCGGCAGGGTGTTCGAGGCGTCCGCCCAACCGGTGGCCGGTTCCGCGGAACGCCTGGGGATCGTGGTGATCCGGGACGTGACGGAGTTGCGGCGGCTGGAGCTCGTGCGCCGGGAATTCGTCGCGAATGTCTCGCACGAGCTGCGGACGCCGCTCGCGTCGATCCGCGCGCTGGTTGAGACGCTTGACGCAGGGGCGATCGACGACCCGACCGTGTCCGGCGACTTTCTCGGGCGGATCGTGGGCGAAGTCGACCGCTTGACGGCGCTGGTCGACGAACTGCTCGACTTGGCGCGGCTGGAATCGGGGCGGCTGACGCTGCGGCTGGAGCGGGTGGCTCCGGATGCGCTGGTGATGGGGGCGATGGACCGGCTGCGTCCGCATGTCGAACGGGCGCGGTTGACGCTGCTGGCGGACGTTTCGCCGGGCATGACGCCCGTTCTCGCGGACCGCGCCCGGATCGAGCAGGTGCTGTTAAACCTGATGCACAACGCGACCAAATTCACGCCGGTCGGCGGCACGATCCGGGTCTCGGCGCGGAAGGTCGGCGACTGGCTGGAGATCGATGTGACCGACAGCGGCTTCGGCATTCCCGAGGCCGATCTGCCGCGCGTCTTCGAACGGTTCTTCAAATCCGACAAGGCGCGCCGGTCGGACGGCACGGGGCTGGGTTTGGCGATCGCCAAGCACATCGTCCAAGCGCATCACGGGGCGATCTGGGCCCGGAGCGCGGTCGGCGTCGGATCCACGTTCACGTTCTCGCTTCCTCGGGCACCACAGGGCGATCCGTCACCGGATGGTTCCGCAGCGGATCCTTAAACCAAAGATAAGTTTCATCCTGCCACCATGTTCTATGGTGGAGACGGGGGAGTTCCTTCTTCGGGGTTCTTCCCCCGCAAGAAATGCGGGACGAGCTAGGACTGATCGTCAGCTGTGGTCCAGGCGCGAGGATCGGCAACGTCGCATCATCCTGAATGGTCTGAGAGGGGCATTCGTCCGGAGCACGGACGCCGACGAGATTCGTCCTTCGTCAGAATGACATCGTGAGCACGCCGCCTCGGCCGTCATCCTGAGGCACGAAGGATCTCGTCGGTCTCCACATTCCAGGCGAATGCCCGTCGACGACGGTTCTCGCTCCGCTCGTGGAGATTCCCCGGCTCCGCCTGCGGGCTCCGCCCGGAATGACGGGGGTGGGGTCGCCGCGTCATCTGCTGCGATGATGCCGATGGATGATTCACGGTACACTGAGTCCGCGTCGGCGTCGGGCGCGGCGTTCTTGATGGTGGGCGAGGACCGATTGGCGGCCGTTCTTGGCGATGCATTGAGGCGTCGAGGCTGCGCGACGCGGTCGTCCCGATCGGCGGAGGACGCCTTCGCGCGCTGGTGCTCGGTGACGACACGATATTGTGGTCGAGGACTTGCTCTTGCCGCGGCTCGAGTTGCATGCGGTCGTCCGGTCGCTGCGCTCCGCGTTCGCCGCGCCCGTGCTGCTCGGCGTCCCTGCGGGAAGCGCGCATAGGTTGACGATAGGACTTGCGGAATACGTGCTGCCGCGATTGCTCGAGCCGATCGGGGTCGTGTGTCAGGGTCGGGCGGTTTTCGCCGCGACGGCGGCTGTTGCGGATGGCGTCACGATCGGGTGATGCGCGAGCGTCCCGCGATGGCGGTCATCGGGCCGCGTTCGTCACCGTCTGCCGGAGCGGGGATCCAGCGCTTCCTGCAATCCGTCGCCGAGGACGTTGAACGCGAAGACGGTCAGCGTCAGGGCGACGCCGGGAAATGTCGTGTACCACCAGGCGTCGCGGAAATAGTTGCGCGCGGTCGAGAGCATGGTGCCCCACTCGGGTGACGGCGGCTGCGCGCCAAGGCCGATGAAGCTGAGCGAACTCGTGGCGAGGATCGAGTATCCGATGTCGAGCGTGACCTGGATGATGACGACGGCGGCCGCGTTCGGCAGGACGTGGCGCGTCATCAGTCGCCACGACGAGAGCCCGATGCTTCGGGCGGCCTCGACATATTCCCGCTCGCGGATCGACAGCACCTGGCCGCGGACGAGTCGGGCGTACCACGGCCAAAAGACGGTCGACAGCGCGATCATGGTGTTCGTGAGGCTCTTGCCCAGCGTCGCCGCGATCGCGATCGCAAGGATCAACGCGGGAAAAGCGAGGAACATGTCCGTGAACCGCATCAGGATCTCGTCGACCATGCCGCCGAAATACCCGGAGACGGCGCCGATCAGCGTCCCGAAGACGACCGCGAAGGTGAGGACGACCGCCGCGACCTGAAGCGAGATGCGGGTTCCGGTGAGGATCCGGCTGAAGACGTCGCGGCCGAGCTCGTCGGTGCCGAGGATATGGTCGCGCGAGGGGCCGAGTAGCTTCGCCCCGGTGATGTTCTGTTTGTACGGATCGTGCGGCGACACCAGCTGACCGAAGATCGAGAGGAAAATGAAGAGGAAGACGATGACGACCCCGGCGAAATTGAGCCGGTTGCCGATCAGGAACCGGGAGAGGTTGCGGCGAAGCTGGCTCGTCGGACGGCGGCTCGCGAGCGCGCCAAGACCGGACGACTCCGCGATCGGCACGCCGCCTGCGGGATGGGAGGGAACCGTCTGGGCCTGCTCGAGACTCATGAGTAGCTGATCCTCGGATCCAGGAAAAGGTACAGGATGTCGACGAACAGATTCATCAGGACGAAGATCAGGGCGATGACCAGCGTGGTGGCCATGATCGCGTTGTAGTCGATCTGCTGGATCGCCTGCACGGAGTAGCGTCCGATCCCGGGCCACGAGAAGACGATCTCGACCAGAAACGCGCCCGAGAGCAGCAGGCCGACCTGGAGCCCGAGCGAGGTCACGGCCGGAAGCAGCGCGTTCTTGAGCGCATGCCGCAGCACGACGTCGTTTCTGGCCAGACCCTTCGCCCGGGCGGTCCGGATGTAGTCCTGACTCAGGACCTCGAGCATGCCGCCGCGGACCATCCGCGTGATCACCGCGAGCGAGCCGTAGGCGAGCACGGCGACCGGCATCAGCAGGTGCTGGATCGAGAGCGAAAGCACATGCCATTGTCCGGTGAGCAGGGCGTCGACCGTTGAGAGCGAGGTGATGTTCTTGGGTGGATCGACGCCGATCGGCAGGCGCTGGCCGTCGGGCAGCAAGCCCAGTTTGCCGAAAAAGACGAACTGGACCATCAAGGCGAGCCAGAAGACCGGCAGCGCCAACCCGGAGATCGAGACGAACCTGGAGACGTGGTCGAGCAGCGAGTCCCGCTTGACCGCGGACGCGACGCCGAGGGGGACGCCGATGAGC
>JBPCRG010000321.1:0-6177 GCA_050997095.1 Thermomicrobiales bacterium
GCTTGGTCGGGTCGTAGTGGGCGACCCCGAGGGAAGGGCCGTCGAGGACCACGAGGCCCGGGATCGCCTGCAATCGCCGACGCGCCTGCCGGGCGAGTTCGATCGCCGTGCCGAGCAGCGCCTCGCCGTGGAGCGCCATCTGGCGGCGGCAGGCGTCGATCGAGGCCAAGATGTACGCGGCGGGGCTGGTCGTCTGCGACATCCCAACGGTCGTCGCGACCCGCCGCGCGTCGACCCGAGGGCCTTGGACGTGCAGGACTGCCGACTGCGTGATCGCGCCGAGCACCTTGTGGGTGCTGGCGACCGCGCCATCCGCCCCGCTCGCCATCGCGGAGGGCGGGAGGTCGGGGTGGAAATGGAAGTGCGGTCCCCACGCCTCGTCGACATAAAGTGGCACCCCGCGCGCGTGGGCGATCTCCGCGATCGCCGCGAGGTCCGACGAGACCCCGCAATAGGACGGGCTGACCAGCGCGACCAGATTCGCGAGGGGGTGGGCGTCGAGCGCGGCTGCGACGTCCTCGGCCGCGATCCCGACCCCGACGTTGAGCGCCGCGTGCAGCCTCGGCGCGACGTAGACGGGCTTCGCGCCGGCGTGGATCATCGCGACCAGCATCGACTTGTGGATGTCGCGGGCGACCACGATCTCGTCGCCGGGCGAGAGGGTCGCGAGCAGGAACGCGAGGTTGCCGGTCGAGGAGCCGTTGACGAGGTAGAACGTGCGGTTGGCGCCCCAGGCGTCGGCTCCGAGGTCCTCGGCCCTGCGCCAGAGGTCGAGCGAGAAGTGGACGTCGTCGACGCCCCCGCCGACCGGGATGTCGGACAGCAGGGCCTGCGCGCCGAAGAGGGCCTTGAGTTCGGGGTCGAACCCCACGCCGAGCTTGTGCCCGGGCGTCGAGAAGGGCAGCATCTCCGCGTTCCGATACCAGAGCATGCCTTCGACGAGCGGGGCCCGACGGTGGTCCGGGCCGCCCGCGAGTCCCGTCCGCGGCGGCGCGGCGGCCTCGGCCGATCCATCGACGGCGGCGACGGCCTCGGGGTCGAGCACATCCGCCATGTCGTCTCGCTCCTCCGGGCTCGCTTCAGACCAGTCGGTCGGAAGCATTTTGGCGCGCACGCTCAAACGCGCGACGCTGACTTCATTATCGGACATCGCTCCAATGAGGAAGGAGAGGGAGATTGAAGGGATCGACGATGACGAAAATCGGCGAATGGTCTACCCGCGTTCGAGGTATCGCTCACGCTCCCAATCGGTGACGACGGAGTCGAATGCGCGCTGCTCGACCCGCGCGGCGTTCAGGTAGTGCTCGACGACGGGATCGCCGAAAACCTCCCGCGCGACCGCGCACTCCGCGAAGGCGTCGATCGCCTCGTAGAGGGCTCGAGGCACGCGGGGGACGCCCGTGACGAGATAGCCGTTGCCCTTGGTCTCGGCAGAGGGTTCGATCCGGTGCTCGATGCCGTGGAGGCCGGCGGCGAGGGTCGCGGCGTAGGTGAGGTACGGGTTGGAGTCGCCGCCGGGGAAGCGGTTCTCGATGCGCAGCCCGGCGCCGCGGCCGACGATCCGGAAGCCGCAGGTGCGGTTGTCGCGGGACCAGACGATGTTCACCGGCGCCCAGCTCGCCGAGGCGAACCGCTTGTACGAATTGATCTGCAGCGCGGCGAGGAGGCAGAACTCGCGCGCGCAGGCCATCATCCCGCCGAGAAACCAGCGCATCAGCTGCGACATCCCGCCGGGCGCCCGCTCGTCGAGGAAGAGATTGCGCGTCCCGCCCTCATCCCACAGGCTGATGTGGATGTGGCCGCTCGACCCCGTCCACGCGTGGTCGGGTTTGGCCATGAAGGTGACGGCCAGACCCTCCTGATGGGCGATCTCCTTGCAGCCGTGCTTGAGCAGCGCGCCGCGGTCGGCGGCTTCGAGCGCGTCCGAGTAGTGGATGTTGACCTCGTGCTGACCGGGCGCGGCCTCGCCCTTCGAGAACTCGATCGGCACCCCGGCCGCGGTCATCAGGTTCCGGAACTTGCGGTAGAGCGGCTCCGCCTTCGTCGCCTGGAGCAGATGGTAATCCTCGTTGTACCAGCCGAACCGGTTCAGGTTGGCGAAGCCCTTCGCGTGCGCCTGCTCGTAGGTGTCGGTGAGCACGTAGAACTCGAGCTCCGAGGCCATCTTCGGGCGGAATCCGGCGGCCGCCAACCGCTCGATCTGGGCCCGCAGGACGCTGCGCGGCGCGATCGGCACGAGCTCGCCCGTCTCCTCGACCACGGCGTCGGCAAGCACCAGCGCGGTCTTCTCGAGCCACGGGATCACGCGCAGCGTGCCCCAGTCGGAGCGGGCGAGGTAGTCGCCGTAGCCGGTCTGCCAGTTCATCGAGGGGAACCCGTCCGGCGTAGTCATCTCCATGTCGGTGCCGAGCAGATAGGTGCAGAAGTGCGTCCCGTGGTCGAGCAGGTGGTCGACGAAGAACGAGCCGGTGACCCGCTTGCCGACGAGCCGTCCCTGCATGTCGCAGACCGCGCTGATCACGGTGTCGATCTCGCGGCTCGCGACCATCGCCGTGAGCTGCCCGACGGTGATGATGCCGGGCTGTGGTTCGGTCATCGGACCTCCGTGGTCGGGTGGGGTCGGCGGCCAAGGCGCAGCCGGACGGGCTACAAGCGGTAGAACCGTTTCGCGTTCCCGCTCCAGAGCTTGCGCTTCGCCGCATCCGGGAGGTCGTGCGTCAGCGTCTCCAGCGTCTCGACCCATGTCGCGTAGGTCGTGGCGAGGGTCACCACCGACCAGTCGCTCCCGAAGACGACGCGGTCCTCGCCGAAGGCGTCGAGCGCGTGGAGCACGTAGGGTTTGATCTGTTCGGCGGTCCACGAGCCGTGGTCCGCCTCCGTGACCACGCCGCTGATCTTGCAGAAGACGTTCGGCAGCGAGGCGAGGTCGCGCATCTGCGTCGCCCACGGCTCCAGTTTGCCGCCTTGGATGTCCGGTTTGCCGATGTGGTCGAGGATGAACTGCGTCTCGGGCACGCGGCGGGCAAGCTCGACCGTCTGGGCGAACTGGCGGTGCGTGCAGCAGAAATCGCAGCTCAAGCCGAACTCGGAGAGCAGCCGCGTGCCCGCGATGAACGACGGCTGGAGGCAGTAGTCCGGATCGGGCTCGTTCTGCGTCAGCCTGCGGACCCCCTTGATCCGTGGACCGAGCTTCACCAGTTCCTCGAGGTAGGAGCGGAGCTGACCGCCGTATTCGAGCGCGGCCGCGGCGACGACGCCTTGGACCCGCGGATCGTGGTCGCCCAGCGCGGCCACGTCGCGCGCCTCGATCAGCTGGTAGGGCGGAGCGACGTCGATCTCGAGGTAGACGATCGCCTCGACGTCGATCCCCGCCGTCGCCGCGTCGAACTCCTGCAGGTGCAGGGGCCGGTTGAGCGCCGGGATGCCGTCGAGCCACGGGATCCGGTATTTCGCGGGATCCCAGAGGTGCACATGGGAGTCGACGATCGGGAAATCCGGCATGTCCGCTCTCTCCAGCGCCGAAGGACCGAAGACCCCGGCGATCGAATCGATGGCTGTTGATGGACGGTACTCTATCGCACCATGCCGCCGAGCGGGAAACGGGTCGGCGGCGAGGCGGCGTGGGGTATGATCCGGCGGTTCGGACGATGGCGATGGATGCGGCCTGCGGCGCGCGCGGCCCGAAGGGTGTGGAGCGGACATGCGGTTGCAGGGCAAGGTGATTCTGGTCACGGGCGCGGGGAGCGGCATGGGCCGGGTCGCGACGCGGATGTTCGCGGAGCAGGGCGCGAAGGTCGTCGCCGTCGACGTGAAGCCCGACGGCCTCGACGGAACGCTGGCGGAGATCGACGCCGCGCTTCGCGACGCGGTCCTGCCGCTGACCGGGGACGTCTCATCGAGCGAGGCCGTCGCGGGCTGGGTCCGGGACGGGGTGAAGAAGTTCGGCTCGCTGACCACGCTCTACAACAACGCCGGGATCATGCCCGACGACGACCGGTCCGTGACCGAGACCTCGCCCGAGCTCTTCGACTGGATCATGGAGGTCAACCTCAAAGGCGTCTTCCTCTGCTGCAGGCACGGCGTGCCCGAGCTGGAACGGGCGGGCGGCGGCTCGATCATCAACATCGCCTCGTTCGTCGCGCTGATGGGCTGCACGAACCCGCAGGACGGCTACACGGCCAGCAAGGGCGGCGTGATCGCGCTGACGAAATCGCTCGCGGTCCAATACGGCCCGAAGGGGATCCGCGCCAACGCGATCTGCCCGGGGCCGGTGCTCACCCCGCTGATGGAGAACCTCTTCTCCAGCGAGGCCGAAAAGAACAAGCGCCTGAACCGGATCCCGATGGGGCGGTTCGGGCGCGCGGAGGACGTGATCTGGGCGGGGATCTACCTGGCTTCGGACGAGTCGACGTGGATGACCGGCCAGAACTTCGTGATCGACGGCGGCATCACGGTGAACTACTTCTAGCGGAGCGGCGTCCACTCGCTTCTTCATTTGGCAAGCCAGACGCGACGAGATTCTTCGTTTCTCAGAATGACCCCAGAGGAGATTGGCTCAGCCTGTCATCCTGACGAAGGAAGGATCTCGTCGTAGATCTCAATGTCCTCTCGCGGTAACGGGGAGCGGGCTAGCCGGGCAGGCCGCCGCCGAGCACCGCCGCGGCGATCGGGCATTCGAAGCAGCGGCGGGGGGCGCACAGCGTCTGGTCGAGATGGATCAGGCCCTGCTGGCCCCGCCCGCCGAGGCCGCGCAGCCGCCCCTCCCCGGCGACCTGCCGCAGCGCACGGCGGGTCGCCTCGTTTGCCGCCGCGCCCGGCAATCGCTCCCACAGCTGCGACGTGGCATCGTGCAGCTGGGTGTCACCGTTCTGTTCGGCGAGCGCGAGCGCGAACGGCACGATCCCGCTGGCGAGGATGGCCTGCGCGCGGTCGTCGCCGACGCCCGGTCGTCCGTCCGCCGCGGTGAGCGTTCGCAGCGCCGCGACAGAGTCCCGGCAATCGCGGACGATGGTCAACACCTGCGGAAGGAGTCCGGCGCGTGCGTTGGCGATCAGCGCCGCGCCGGCGGACAGGCGGGCGATCGGGTGGTTCGCGGGCCGGACCCGCGCCCGGTTCCATTCCAGCGGCGACATGACCGAGCCGCGCCACGCTCCCCCGTGCGTGCCCCAGAATCGCTCCGCCCGCGCCACATCCCCGGGCGGGAGGCGGGCAAGGGACGCATCCGACGGCGACAGCGGCAGAAAACCCGCCACCCCGAAGGAGACCGCGCGCGAGATGGACGCGATCGGCGTCGTCGACCGTCGGCAGCAGCTGCTCGACCGCAGCGAGGCGCAGGGTGGAGGCGACGCGGCGCATCGGCTCCCGGTTCATCGCGAATCCCAGGCCGTCCCAGATCTCCAGATAGAGCGCCTCGGCCGGCGGCACGCTCGAAAGGCGCGCCTCGATCTTCGCCACCCTCCCCGCCAGACGCTCGTCGCCGAGACGATCCAGCAGGTACCCGACCCGCGACGGCTGCTCACGCGCGAGTGTGGCCGCGCAGACCTCGCCGCCGACGAGACTCCAATCCCAGGCCGGTTTCCGTTCATCCAAATCTCGGACGGGAACGTCACCGGCGGGGACGGCGACCACCAAGACCAGGCCGCCGTCGTGCCGCCGGGTCTCCTGTCCGCCGTGCTCCACCACGACATGCAGGATGACGTCGTTGTAGCGGGGGTCGAGATGATGCCCGTGCTCCCGCCAGGCGGACGTCTTGATGTGCAGTTCGATGCTGCCGGAGAGCAGATGGCGGCCGTCGATCGAGACCATCCCGTCCCGGAAGTCCGGGCCGAAGCCGTGTGTCCACGATCCCCGGTGGATCACGTCGATCCGCCGCCCGTCCGCGGTCGTGAACGGCCCCGGCAGCTTTCCGGCCGCCCACGCGACGGCCAAGTCGAGTTCCAGCATGACCCACCGACCGTCCGCTGCATTCGCGTCGCCAGGCGACTCTCCGGCGCTTGATGCCCGCAGTTTGCCGCTTGGCGGCAGAAAGCGGAAGAGGCATCGCTTCGATTCGAGCTCTTGGACGGCGCATCACGTGGTTCGCATGCAAACGGTCGAGACAGAAACCTCCGCCGTAGGGGGAACCCCTTGGTTGCCCCGCTCGTCCCCTCCCGCCCCGAGGAGAAAAAAGAGTGCCCC
>JBPCRG010000386.1:0-9898 GCA_050997095.1 Thermomicrobiales bacterium
ATCCCCATCGTCGTCGGGTCGGCGCGGATCCTGCCGACCTCCCCCGGACTCCGCTGCGCGCGCGGCGCAGATTCCCCCGATTCTCCGTCGCCGGGGGATTCGGATTGGCGGCCATCGCCTTCCTCGCGCTCGTCGCCGTGACGGGCCCGTGGCTGGTGTCGCCCAGCCCGTCCCACCAATCGCTCGCGAATCGGCTTGCGCCGCCGCTGCTCTTCGGCGGCTCGGCATCCCATCCGCTCGGCACGGACGGGTTGGGGCGCGACCTCCTCGCCCGGGTCGTGGCCGGAGCCCGGGTCACGCTGGTGATCGGGTTGAGCGCGACGCTGATCTCGGGCGCGGTCGGGACCATCCTCGGCGTGGTCGCAGGCTATCGCGGGGGCCGCCTCGATGCCGTGGTCACGTTCCTCAGCGACGTCCAGCTTGCCTTGCCGTTCGTCGTGGTCGCGATCGCCGTGGTCGCCGTGCTCGGCGCCAGCCTGCTCAACGTGATCCTCGTGCTCGCGGTCACCAGCTGGGTCTCCTACGCCCGGATCCTGCGGTTGCAGACGATGAGCCTGCGCGGCGCGGCGTTCGTCGAGGCGGCGCGGGCCTCGGGCGCGACGGAGGCGAGGATCGTCGTCCGCCATCTCCTGCCGAACCTCTCCGGGCCGCTGCTGGTCGTCGCTAGCCAGCAGGTCGCGGCGGTGGTGCTCTTCGAGGCCGCGCTCAGTTTTCTGGGGCTGGGGGTGGGCGTCTCGACGATCACCTGGGGAGGGATGGTGGCGACGGGAAAGGAGACGCTCGCGAGCGCCTGGTGGGTCTCGGTCGTGCCGGGCGCCGCCATCGCAGTGACGGTGCTTGGGTTCAACCTTTTTGGCGATTGGCTGCGCGACGCGATGGACCCCGCGTCGCGTCACGGCAATGCATGAGTTCGATCGACGGTCGACATACGTGAACGAGGAATGACATGGTTCAGCGAAAGAAATCGATGGACGGCACTGCCCGAGGATTCTCCCGGCGCGACTTGCTCGCCGCCGCGGGCGGCATGGGATTGTCGTTCAGTCTCCGAGGAGCCGCAGGGGCGGCGGGCGGACGCCGCATCCTGGCTCCGCGCGGAGCCCGCTTCAAGATGGTCGACGAACTCCGGATCGACCTGGCCTCCGAACCGGACAACCTCGATCCGGCCACGACCTACGACGTCGACGGCTGGTCGATCGTCCACTCCGTCTACGACTCGCTCGTGGAGTACGGGCCGTCCGGGGAACTGCGCGGACTGCTGGCGCGATCGCTGACGCAGATCGACCCGCTGACCTTCGAGGTCAAACTTCGGCAGGGCGTGTCCTTCCACAACGGCGAGCCCTTCACCGCCGAGTCGATCGCGCTCAGCCATCGGAAGATCGTGGAGAACAAGGCCTCGCAGATCGCGGGCAACTTCGCGCCCATCACCGCCGTGACCACGATCGACGCCCAGACCGTCCACCTGACGTTGTCGAAGCCCGCCCCGTGGCTCCCGGCCCAGATCGCGGCCTGGCTCGCCTGTCTTCCGCCCGCGTACGCCGCGGCCAACGACATCCTGCGCGCGCCGGTTGGCACCGGGCCGTACCGGTTCGTCGAATGGAAGGCGGGCGAGAGCATCACGCTCGAGGCGAACCCCGCCTACTTCGCCGGGAGCCCGAAAGGCTCGCCCCTCGCCAAGCGCGTGATCTACCGCTTCGTCGGCGACCCCAGCACCCGCGTCGCCGATCTGCGCTCCGGGGCCGTCAACGTTATCCGCAGCGTCCCGGTCGACCAGCGCAAGGATGTCGAGTCCGGCGCCGCGACCGTCATCGCCCGGCCCGTCTCCGGCTGCGCCTGGATCCGCATCCCGACCGACGTCGCCCCGTTCTCCGACGCCAAGGTGCGACAGGCGATGAACCACGCGGTCGACGTCGACGGGATCATCAAGGCCCTGCTCGGCGGCGAGGGCAAGCGGCTGGCGAATTTCTTCGTCGAGAACGGGCTCGGCTACGACCCGGCCTTGGCGCCCTACGCCTACGATCCGGAGAAGGCGAAGGCGCTGTTCAAGGAGGCCGGGCTGCCGTCCGGCTTTGGCACGACGCTGGAGTTCCAAGCCGACGAGCACGCTCCCGTCGTCGAGGCGATCGCGGCGCAGCTGACCGACGCGGGGATGAAGACGACGCCGAAGGCGGTCGAAGCGGCGACCTTCAACCAGACGTGGACGGACAAAGGCGTCGCGCCGCTGCGGTTCGCGACCTGGCGGCCGATGTTCGACCCATACACCCTCTTGAGCCTGATCGTCTCCAAGACTGGCTTCATCTCCCGGCACGACAACCCGAACGCGCAGCCGTTGATCGACTCCAGCTCGACCGAAACCGACGCGACGAAGCGGGCCGCGCTCCTGACGCAGCTCGGAAAGGTGCTGCACGACGAGCCGGCCGCGATCTATCTCTGGAACCTGACCGCGCTCTACGGCGTCGCCAAGAACACGCCCGCCTGGTCGCCACGCCCGGACGACTACATCATCGCGACTGGCAAACAGTAGGCGGCCAGAGTGGCCATCGCGAACCACGCGGTTTAAGGAGCGACGACGAGATTCTTCCTTCGTCAGAATGACATATGGCGGGCGTTCACGCGCCGGGACCGGCCCGAGTCCGACCATGGGCCATCGGCTCGTCGGAACGGGGACGACGAGATCCCTCGCGCTTCGGGATGACGGGCGAGGAGGCGCGCTCGACCTGTCATTCTGACGCAGGAAGAATCTCGTCGGTCTTGGCAGCCCGGAGACATGCCTGTAGCCATACCTCTGAGGCACGAATGATCCCGTCGACCAGCGTGCACGTGGTCCACGCGCAATCAGAAAGACTTCATTGACCACATCCCCGATGACCTCACCCCACGGACGCGAGCCGACGTCCGACGAACTCGCGTTCGTCCGCGCCCGACGGCTCGGCCACCTGGCGACCGTCGGACCGTCCGCCGCGCCCTCGGTGGTCCCGGTCTGCTATGCGCTGATCGAGACCGGGGGGCGTCCCGTGGTCGTCTCGTCGCTCGACGAGAAACCGAAGCGACTGCCGCTCGGCCGGCTCCGCCGCGTCCTCAACATCGAGGGCAACGACGCCGTCTCCCTCGTCGTGGACGACTACCGCGAGGACTGGTCCGCGCTGGCCTTCGTCCAGCTCCACGGCCGGGCGGCGATCGTCGCTCCGGGCTCGGATCTGCACCGCGACGCGGTCGCCGCGCTGCGCGCCAAATACCCGCAGTATGCGGCGATGCGGATCGAGGAGCGTCCCGTCGTCGCGATCGACGGCCTCTCGGCGTCCTCGTGGCGGCCGGGCGACGCGGGATCCGTTTGGAGCCGCGGCGACGATCTCCGGACGGCGATCACGGGCCGCCGATCGGTCAGGGCGCTGCTGCCGGACCCCGTGCCGCGGGCGGTCCTGGAGCGGGCGGTCTCGGCGGCGGGTTGGGCCCCTTCGCCGCACGGACGGCAGCCGTGGCGCTTCGCGGTCGTCGAATCGGAGCAGCGCAAACTCGCCCTCGCCGACGCGATGAGCGCGTCCTGGGCGGAGCAGCTGGTCCTCGACGGGCAGGACGCCGCGGTCGTCGCTTTGCGTCTGGGGAAGAGTCGGCAGCGGCTGCTCTCGGCGCCGGCGTTGATCATCCCCTGCCTGCATCTCGACGATCTCGACGAGTACCCGGACGCCGATCGGCGCGACGCGGAGCGGACGATGGCGATCCAGAGCCTCGGCGCGGCGATCCAGAACGCGCTGCTCTCAATCTACGCCTCGGGCTACGACGCCGGGTGGATGTGCGCGCCGCTCTTCTGTCCGGAGATCGTCCGCGATGCGCTCGGGCTGGGCAAGGGGCTGATCCCGCACGCGATGATCCCGGTCGGACGGGCCGAGAAGGATCCCGTGCGCCGCCCGCGTCTGCCGCTTGACCGGCTGATCGAGATGTGGGATTGACCGAAGACTCCGGCGGGCAGGTAGCCTCCGCCGCGCCGGGCGACGCCTCCGTTTGCGCCGTTCGCGATAATCGTCGTCGCGTCTTTCGTTTCGCCGTCTTCGCGCCACCGAGAGAAGAGGATTCCGTGAGCCAGCAACCGTCGCCGTCGTCCACCACCCGTCTGCTCGCCGTCTTCGCCCACCCCGACGACGAGGCGTTCTCCAGCGCCGGCACGTTCGCGGCGCTGAGCGACCAGGGCGTCGCGATCACGCTGATCTGCGCGACCCGGGGCGAGGCGGGCGAGATCAGCGATCCCGCGCTGGCGAGTTCCGAGACGCTGGGGGCGGTCCGGGAGGCCGAGCTGCGGGCCGCGATGCGGGAGGTGGGCGTCAGCGACGTCCGCCTGCTCGGTTTCCGCGATTCGGGCATGGTCGGCACCAAGGAGAACGACGACCCGCGCGCGTTCGTCAACGCCGACGTCGGTCGGGTCGCCGCCGACGTGGTCCGGGCGATCGACGAGTTGGCTCCGGCCGCCGTAGTCTCGTTCGGACCGGACGGGATCTACGGCCACCCCGACCACCTGATGGCGCATCGGGTCGTGCTGGAGGCCTCCCGCTCGATGGCCGCGTCGGGCCGCGCCCGGATCCCCGCGCTCTATTTCGTCGCCGTGTCGCGGGAGCGGCTGCAGGAGCGGGCCAAGAGCGACAGCGGAGCGTTCGCGGGGATGACCCAGGAGCAGCTGGATCGTCTCGGCACACCCTCCGCCGAGTTCACGACGACGATCCGGGTCGCCGATCAATTCGACCGCAAATGGGCGGCGATGATGGCGCATCGCACGCAGATGGGGGAGAAGGGGCCGTTCGAGGGCATGCCGCGGGAGCAGATCCGCGAATTTTTGGGCCAGGAAGGGTACGTGCGTCAAGCGATCGGCGGCGCGCCGAAGGGCTCGGGGCTGCTCGACACTCTCGCCGTCACGTCCGCGTCCGGCTGACGGACGTGGACGAGTCCCTCGCGGCCGGACCCGACTTCTTCACCTGGAGCGACTTGCGGATCGTGCTGATCGGCGAGTCCACGAGCGACGGTTGGGTCCTCGCGCGCGGCTGGCGGCGGAACGACGAGTTGAGCGACGTCCGCCGCTGGTCGTTCTCAAGCGAGCGGCGGTTCGTCGGGCAGGTCCGCCGCCTTGTCCGGGACGCGACTGACGACCAGCGCCTGGCCGACCACGTCGCGCAGCTCGCCTCGCTCTGGATCGGCGCCCACGGCCGCGACACGCCGGCCGCTCCCGCGGCGGACCGGTAGGGCCGCGCCTCCTCCGCCGCCATCCTTGAACCGAAGAATTCCGGGCATGCGTTCGCGGCGCCGATACCGACGAGATTCTTCGTTCCTCAGAATGACATGCTGGGAACGTCTCCTCCGCCGTCATCCTGAAGCACCGCGGAGCGACGGATCTCGTCGTCTCCGACCCTAACTTCCGCCCTCGAGCCAGAAGTCGACCAGCCGCTCGGCGACGACGGCCGTCGGGATGTTGGTGTTCGCGCGGGGGACCGTCGGCATGATCGCGGCATCCGCGACGTGGACGTTGCGCAGGCCGTGAACCCGACCGTCGGCTCCGACGACGGCGTCCGGATCGGCCGCCGGGCCCATCATGCACGTGCCGACCGGATGGTAGTCGTGGCCGCCGGTGGCCCGGATGTGCCCGCTCAAGGCGGCTCCGGAGAGCCGGGGCTCGATCTCAGCGCCGACGAGACAAGCGAGCGGATCCTGCGCGGCCAACCGCCGGGCGAACTGCACGCCGTCGACGAGCGCGGCGAGATCGTCGTCGCCCGGATCGGTGAAATAGGCGTGGTCGATGACCGGCTGTGCCTC
Organism: Thermomicrobiales bacterium; assembly: GCA_050997095.1. Classification (GTDB taxonomy): domain Bacteria; phylum Chloroflexota; class Chloroflexia; order Thermomicrobiales; family UBA6265; genus JBPCRG01. Next base: position 5,791 of record JBPCRG010000386.1, read on the forward strand.
CGGATCGGATGAGGAGAGGCGGACGCAGCCGACCGACCTCGGCGTCATCAGCGCCGTGTGGATCGCGAAGCGCCAGCCCTCGGGGGTGCGGCTGGCCACGGGGTAGAGGTGGAGGTCGAACGCCTCCGTGCAGCGCGCGCTCTTGGCGAGCACGATCGTCCCCTCCTCCCGGGGCGCCCCGCCGTCGGCGACGAAGGCGTCCATCGCGGAGCGGAGCCCGTCGCTTCCCTCAAGGAGGACGCGGGTGGCCGGGTGGTCCTGAAGATTGCGCCCGACGCCGCCGAGGTCGCACAGCGGCGAGATCCCCAGCGCGCGGATCTCCGCCGCGGGGCCGACGCCGGAACGCAGCAGGACGAGCGGCGAACCGTAGGCGCCGCCGCAGAGCACCACGCGTCCGGCGCGGATGAGCGTCCGCCGCCCGGCGAGGACGGCCTCGACCCCGACCGCGCGGTCGCCCTCGATCACCACGCGGTCGACCAGCGCATCGCCCACGATGTCCAGACACCCACTGTCGCGGACCGGGTCGAGATAGGCGAACGCGGAGTTCCAGCGCACTCCCTCGGCGACGTTCAGCGGGCCGACCGCGATGCCGAGATCGGCGTCGACGTCGTTGAGGTTCGCCAACACCGGAAACCCGGCGCCGGGAGCCGACTCCAGACAGGCTCGGTGCCACGGGGTGGTCTCGCGGCGGTCCGGGGTGTAGACGCGGAATCGCCCGTCCACGCGGCGGAAGACGGGGAGCAGGTCGTCCATCCCCCAACCCGGACTGCCCCGCTCGGCCCAACCGTCGTAGTCGCGGCGATGCCCCCAGACGGCGGCGCAGCCGTTGTGGGCGGTGCAGCCCCCGATCACGCGGGCGCGGTCCAGGGCGAGGCCGGGCAGGCCGTTGCCCGCGGCGCTCGCGTATCCCCAGCTGTGGCTCGCGACCGGCATCGCCGTGTAGTCGAGCAGCTCGGCGGGCCAGCGGCCGTCCCGGCGCGGCCCGTAGTCGGGCCCGGCCTCGAGCAGCACGACCCCCGCGCCGGATTCCGCCGTCAACCGGCCCGCGACGATCGCGCCCGCCATGCCGCCGCCGACGACGACCACGTCGGCCTGCGCCGGCACCGATCGTCCGCCCATGGTGTCCACAACCCCTTGTCGGCAGTCGCCGCCGGATTCCCGCCAAAATCGCCTCACGACTTGCCAAGCATCCTACCGCATCCGGAATCGCGGCAAAGCGGAAGGGCCGCGCCGTCCGGGAAGGACGGGCAGCGGCCCCAATAGCATTGAACAGCATTGAACGCCCGCGAAGGCAGATCCGCTATTGCTTGACGCCCTCGATCTCGAGGGCGATCTTGACGTTGTCGCCGACCATGACGCCGCCCGTCTCGAGCGCGACGTTCCAGACCAGCCCGAAATCCTTGCGGCTGATAGAGGTCTCGGCGCTGAACGCGGCGATCGTCGTGCCGAACGGCGTCGCCGCCTGGCCGTGCGACGTCGTGTCGAGGACGACCGGCCGCGTCACGTCGCGGATCGTGAGATCGCCCGTCACCTTGAGCCGGTCGGAGCCGACGCTCTCGACGCGGGTGCTCTTGAACGTGATCGTCGGAAACGTCTCGGCGTCGAAGAAATCGCCGGACTTCAGGTGACCGTCCCGCTTCTCGTCGTTCGTCGAGATCGACGAGACGTCGATCACCACATCGACCGAGGACTTGGTGACGTCGGCCGAATCCAGCTCAAGGGTGCCCTGGAGCTCAGCGAAACGGCCTTTCGCGTTGGTGAACATCATGTGCTTGACCGAAAACTCGGCGCCGGAGTGCGCCTTGTCGATCGCCCAGGTCGTCTTTGTCGATACGCTCTCCGCAACCATCGTCCCTATCCTTCTGCGCCGAAGCGCGGTCTGCATCGCGTTGTCCACTCGAACGACAACGCTTATCGCCGGTAAGGCACTATAGGATTATTAGCTTACGGTTGTCAAGTGCCTTACGGAGTGTTAGAGTATACCTCATGGCCACGACCCAGGGGCACACCACCGTCTGCCCCATCTTCCATGCGGCGATCGAACTCATCGGCAAACGGTGGACGGGCGCGATCCTGCGCGCGATGCACGCGGGCGAGACGCGTTTCTCCGACATCGTCGCGGCCGTTCCCGGCCTGAGCGACCGGCTGCTCTCCGAGCGTCTGAAGGAGCTCGAGAGTCAGGGAGTCGTGCTGCGCCAAGTGGTTCCGGAGACGCCGGTCCGCATCTCCTACACGCTGACTGAGATGGGCCGCGATCTCGACGAGGTGATGACCGCGATCACGGAATGGTCCCATCGGTGGATCACCGTCGCCCCCAAAGCCTGCTCGTCGACTTCAGAATCCGACGTCTGCCCCGGAAAGCCTGCGACCTCGACGCCAAGCCCGCAGGGTTGATCGCCGAGCTCACCCGAATCGCGCCGCCCTCAGCTCAGCCACCGGATCACGAACAGCACCGCCAATATCAGGACGGTCGCCGCGAGCATCATCACGGTGCAGCTGACGGCGACATAGCTGCCGGTGCCGACGGTCGACTCCTCCGCCTTCGCGCCGACGGGGGCCGACGTCTCAGCGCCGACTGATCCGGCGGAGCCGTCCGGGCTTTCCGGAACGCCGGTCGGCCCCGGCGACGGTTGGTCTTGAGTCGGCAATCCGCCGCCGTCAGCCGAGGTCATGACCCGCCCCCGTTCGAGGGGTTCAGGCTTGGCTGCCGTCCCAGCGCCAGGCTCCATCCTCGAAGACGAAGTTGAAGCGGACGAACGTGCTGGTCGTCCCCACGGTCTGGCGGACGACGGCCGAGGTCTTCGCGTCGGTCGTCGTGCCGAGCTCGCCGGCCCGCTCCCAGATGATCGGGGACGCCATCGCCGCGGCCAATCCCTGGATCGCGCTGGTCTGCGCCTGCTTCGTGTCGCCGAGGAACTGCGTCTGGAAGCCTTTGCTCAGCAACGGCAGGAACTTCGCGGGATCGCCCGTCGCCCAGCACGCGCTCATCTGAGAGAGCAGCCCGTCGATCTGCGCCTGGACGTCGCCCTGCGCTCCCGCCTCGGGCGTCGCCGCCCCCTCGGCCGACGCCGGCGGAGTGAGCAGGCGCGTCAACGCGGAGTCGGCCTCCGGCGTGGCCTCGGCCGGCGTCGCCGAGCCGCCGCCGGCGGTGAGGCAGGCGACGAACGACGTCAGCTCGGCGGAGGAGAGCAGGATCCGGCGGAGGGCGCATTTGTCCTCGTCGACCGCCAACGTGAGATGGCCCGCGTCCAGGGTCCAGGTGTAGCTGCCGCTTGAGACGTCGCCCTGGTCGCCCGTGCTCGCCGACGCGTTGGCGCAGGAGAGCAGGCCCGACTTGTCGGTCAGGGTCACCTTGTCGCCGTCGACCTTGAACGTGCCCAGGACCACGTTGCCGATGTCGAGCCGTTCGACCTCATAGGCCCCCGAGTTGAAGGCGATCCGCCAGCGTCCGATCAGCAGCGGACCGTTCGCGACGTCCTTCGGAATCATTTCCTTGGCGATCGTCACCGTGAAATTGCCTTCGAGGCCGCCGCCGCTCTGCCCGAGCGCCCGTCCCACGGAACCCGGCGCGCCCGTCGCGACGACGGCGATCAGCACGGCGATCGCGATGACTTTGAGCGCGGCGCCGCGCGTCACGGAAGGGAGCTTTGCCATCGCCGTCGAACCTCCATTGTGCATCAAAGTCGGATAGGACGATCCGGATTCGGGCTGTCGCGTCTGGTCGACGCAGGCGCCGCGGCTGACGGAGAGACCCTTCGGCGCGCAACGGGCGTCGCTGCGCAGTGAAGCGTTGCCCGACATCATACGTGATCATTTGACGCTCGCCCGGATCGCGTCTAGCATGACGTCACTTCCAGTCAGGGACGCCTGCCCGATCGCCGTAGCGTGGAGACATGCGGAGCGACGGCGCGGCGTCCCTCTATGCTTCGATCGCGGAAACCAGGAATGGCGTTCGGTTGCGTTCATGGGTCGGATTCCATGCACCGTCGAACTCCGGGCTCCGTCCCGACCGCGTCCGTCCCGATTCTCGATTCTTGATGGGAGAGATGATGCGCACAGAGTTCCCGCGCCGCCGGTCGTCGGGCCGCGGACGCGGACGGGCCTACAC
>JBPCRG010000387.1:0-3456 GCA_050997095.1 Thermomicrobiales bacterium
GTGGCTGACCTCGGAGTCGTGCGTCGACGACTCGCCGAACTCGTTCATCAATCGCCCGAACGTCGCCCAGTCCGATGCGCGCAGCGCGTCGACGCCGATCGCGACGCGTCCGGCCTCGGTCACGACGTGGCGGACGCGGCGCTTCAGCACCGCCGGAAAGACGCGGTCGTCCGATTGTTCGACCTGCCTGAGCTGGGCGGGCGTGACAGCGGCCAGCGAATCGGCGGCAACGCCCAGCTCGGACCGGACAAGGGCGAGGGCCTGGGCCGACTCCTTCACCCGCGCCGGATACGACGAGACGGCCAGAGACCGGCTCACACCCGAGTCCGCAACGGCGAAGACCAGATTGCCAAGATCGGGTTTGAGTTCTATCCAGCCAAGCGGCGCCGCGTTGTAGAGGATGACGTGCCCGGCCACGGACGCCGACTGGTCCATCGTCCCGCAGGGCGTGCCGGCGCGATGCTCCGCCTCCTGCGCCAGCAGCACGAGATCCGGACCGGAGGGAGCCGTCCGATGGAGCGCGAGGGTGAGGGCGACGCACAGCGCGGCGCTGGAACTCAATCCGAAGCCGATCGGCACGTCGCCGGCGACCGCCAATCGGGCCCCGGACCGGATCTTCAGGCCTCGGACGGAGGCGGTCGCCAGGACGCCGCGCACGTAGTCGATCGGCTCCGGCGCGGCTCCGGGAGATCGCCAGTCCGCGAAATCGCCGACGGTCAGCGCGCCGACGGAGATCGGTGGCCGGTCGGCGAAGGCTACCTGAAGGGTCGCCCCTCCCCGCTCGTCGATGATGCAGGCCACGCGACGGTCGATCGCCCCGGCAAGGACGCGGCCACCGTTGTCGTCGACGTGGTTGCCGAGCAGCTCCACCCGACCGGGAGCGTCCGCCTCGACGGTCGCCGACCAATCCGCGCCGAACACGGCTCGTCCCGCCGCATGGGCGCGGTCTCGGGCGGTCATCGCTCAGCGCCGCATCTGGACGACTTTGAACGCTTCGGCCAACTCGAAGTCCTGCCGCTTGGCGACGTCCGCCGCCCGTTCCCGCACCCGATCGAACATCGATTCGTCCGTCCCGACCTGACTCACGTGCGCCCGCAATGCCTCGACCTTCCGGGCGAACGACGACGTGATGTCGACGAACAGGTCGGGAGCTTCGGCATTGAAGAACCAGATCTCCGCGGTCTTGTGCGGGGCCAGCCCCTCCCGGGCGTGCTCCGGAAAGTACTGCGGATCCCGCGCGGTCGGATAGACCGAGTCCATCGCCGAGAACCCGACCGCCCGATGATCCGAATGGAACGAGTAAGGCCGGAACGGGTCGTGGGTGATGACGACATCCGGACGGTGGATGCGGACTTGGCGGACGATCTTCTCGCGCAGGACAAGATCGGCGGCGACCTCGCCGTCGGTGACGCGAAGGAACTCGACAAGGCTCACGCCGAGACGCCTGGCCGCCTCGGTCTCCTCCATTTCCCGTCGCTGCTCGAGCGTCTCGGGCTGGAGGTCGGCGTCGGGAGTGCCCTTTCCGCCGGAGGTGACCTGGACCACGACGACGCGCTTTCCCATCTCGGTCAGGCGCGCGATCGTGCCCGCCGACGAGAACTCCGCGTCGTCCGGATGGGCCACGACCACCATGTAGGTCTCGAACTCGTTCCAGGATGGCGTCGTCATGGGCAGCGAAACATCCTCTCGTCGGCGACCTGCAGAATCCGGCGCATCGTGGACCAGTTTATCAACCTCACGCCACATTTTGCCCATCACGCCCCGAAAGGGACGACATGTCGGAATCGTCCTCTCGAGATCTCCTGTCCGTCGGCATCTTCAAAGGCAATGACGCGGCTCCCTCCCCGTCATTCCGAGCGGAACCCGGAGGCGGAGTCGAGGAATCTCTTCGACCGAAGGGAGAATCGTCGTCCGGCAGACCGGCGTTATGCGGTGCACAGACCAGTCGAAGCGCTGTCCTACGGTGTCTGCGGTTCATTCTCCACTACGAGGACCTTCCTGTGCCCCGGAAGGTGAGAAGTGTCAGAGGGCGAGGCGGGACGGAAACTCGCCCTACGGTCATTCCGACGCAGGAGGAATCTCGTCGTTCTGCCTTCGTCGATCGACAAAGGCGGGCCGCCTATGCGAAGAGACTGCGCCCCTCGCTCACCTGCCCGACCAATCGATCGGCGAGGTCGGCGAGGTCGATGTTCACCTGTGCTCCGGTGACCAGATCCTTGACCGCGGCGTGGCCGTTCGCGAACTCCGTTTCGCCGGCGATCACCGCCAAGGAGATGAATCGCCGCCCGGCGTACTTGAGCTGCTCGCCGAGGCCGCGTTGGGATTGGAGCGAGAAATCGACGTTGAGACCGGCTGCGCGAAGCCCGCGGGCGAGGCCTGCGGACTCCCGGACGGTGGTCGGGAAGACGGCCACGAAGACGTCGGCGACGGTCTCGCGCCGCGGCAGCAGCCCAAACTCCTGCACCACCTCGATGATCCGCTCCAGACCGAGCGACATGCCCGTCGCGGGCATCGGTCGCCCGAGCATCGAGCCGACCAGCCCGTCGTAGCGCCCGGCGCCCGCGACCGACCCGACCTTGGGCTGCTCGACCAGCGCCTCGTAGACCGGTCCCGTGTAGTAGTCCAACCCGCGGGCCAGACTGACATCGAGCACGAACCGGTCGGCCGGGACGCCAAGCGGCTCCAGCAACGAGAGCAGCTGGCCCAACTCCTCGATCGCCGCCAAGCCCTCGGGCACGCCCTGGAGACGATCCCGAAGGTCGCGAACCTGATGGTCGCCGGGAACCGACGAAACCACCGAGTCGACGATCCGATCCGCGACGTCGGCCTCGACGCCGCCTGCCGACAGTTCGGCGCGGACGCCCGCGGTGCCGATCTTCGCGAGTTTGTCGACCGAGCGATAGACCGTCCCTGCCAGGGCGGCATCGGCGCCGGCGGCCAGCGCCAAACCGTGCAGCAGCTTCCGGTGGCTGATGTGGATGACGAAGTTCGGCAGCCCCACGGCCGTCAGCGCCTCGGCCATGATCGAGACGCCCTCCGCGTCGGCGACCATCGAGGAGGAACCGACGATGTCCGCGTCGCACTGCCAGAACTCGCGGAACCGTCCGCGCTGCGGCTTCTCCGCGCGCCAAACCGGCGCGATGTGGTAGCGCTTGAACGGAAAGACGATCTCGCTCTCGTGCACCGCGGCGAAACGCGCGAGCGGCACCGTCAGGTCATAGCGCAGCCCGACGTCGCGCCCGCCGGCGTCGGCGAACTGGTACATCAGCTTTTCGTTCTCGCCCGCCTTGCCGGTCAGGACCTCCAGATATTCCAGGGCCGGCGTGTCGATCGGCTCGAACCCGTGCCGTTCGAAGATTCCGCGAAAAGTCTCGATGATCCGACGTCACAGCAGCATGTCGGCCGGCAGCTGGTCGCGGAAGCCTTTCAGGACCTGGGGACGCTTCGCTTTCTGCT
>JBPCRG010000392.1:0-6430 GCA_050997095.1 Thermomicrobiales bacterium
GCTTGGTCCTGAACGCCGGCCGCCGCTCCGGAGGCGGCCCCCAATGGCCGGACCCCAACGCCGGCCGCAAAAGCTGGTGGGACCGCCTGCGTGGCCGGTGAGGCGGAGTTCCGGTCTCGATCCGAGGCATTCGCAGCTCGGCTGTTTGATCCGGTGATGCGGCTGAGGCGGTTCCTCGTGAGTTGCCGATGCCGACGTCGCACGCACAACCGTCCTGCTAGAGTACGCAGAGTACGGACACAATGAACGGCAGTCGCCCATCACGCCCCGTCATGACCGCCTACGGCTTGGAGTTTAACGTGACGACGGCGGTTCGACAGACATTCTTCGACGCGATGGCAAGCCCGGAAGTCGCCGAAAGCCAGAGCCCCACGGCGTTCGCCGATTGGTTGGGAACGGTCTATGCCAATGGGCGAAGCGATGAGCACCGCAAGGGTCATGGCCTCTACCTGACTCCCCCCGAAGTGGCCCGCTTCATGGCCTCCATGATCGAGCCGCGGGCGGGAACGGTGCGTTTGCTCGATCCCGCCGCCGGCGCCGGCGTCCTGTTGTGCGCCGCGGTGGAGCGCCTCGTCGCGCACCCCGACCGCCCACGGGCGATCGATCTCGTCGCCTGCGAGATCGACGCCGACCTTTGCGGCCCGCTTCGCCGCGTGCTCGACCGGGCGGTCGCCTGGGCGGCGGAGCGCGGCGTCTCCGTCACCGCGGAGATCCGGTGGCAGGACTTCATCTTGGCCCACGCCCACGCCCTGGATCGGACCGGCGATGACTGCTTCGACGTCGTGATCGCCAACCCGCCCTACTTCAAGATCGGCATGGACGATCCGCGTGCGCTCGCGGCCCGCTCCGTCGTCCACGGCCAGCCCAACATCTACGGATTGTTCATGGCCGTCGGGGCGGCCCTCCTCAAGCCGGGCGGCGAATTCGTCTTCATCACGCCGCGCAGCTTCGCCTCCGGCCCCTACTTCAAGCGCTTCCGGACGACGTTCTTCGACATGATGCGGCCGCTGCGGGTCCATCTCTTCGGATCCCGCCGGGAGGCGTTCAGCCGCGACGCCGTGCTTCAGGAGAACGTCATCCTCCACGCCGTCCGCGACGACCGGTGGCTGAACCGGGCCGCGCGTCCGGCGCTCGCGATGTCGGGCAGCGCCGGTGCGGCGGATCTCGACGCCCGCGAGGAGTGGCTCGGCGACTTCGCCGACGTGCTGGATGTCCGAGTCTCGGACATCGTCTTTCGGCTGCCGGGTTCCCCCGAGGACGAGCGGGTGATGCGGCTCGTCGACGGATGGAGCGGGTCGCTTCGCGCCTACGGCCTGGAGATCTCGACCGGTCCGGTCGTGCCCTTCCGCGCCACGCGATGGCTGACCGGGAAGCCCGACGGGAGCACCGTGCCGCTCATCTGGATGAGCCACGTGCGGGCGATGGATCTGCATTGGCCGAACGGGACGCGCAAGAGCCAGCACATCGTCAACGACCCGGGATCGCGGCGCCTCCTGCTGCCCAACCGCAACTATGTCGTGCTGCGGCGGTTTAGCGCCAAGGAGGAGCGCCGCCGGTTGACCGCGGCCCCGCTCCTGGCCGGGATTCTGGACGCGCCGCTCATCGGTTTGGAGAACCACCTCAACTACATCCACCGGCCGGGCGGCGCCCTCTCCGACGACGAGACCTGGGGCTTGGCCGCGCTCTTCAACAGCGCCCTGTTCGACGCCTATTTCCGCTGTGTCAACGGCAACACCCAAGTCGGCGCAACCGAGCTGCGGGTGATGCCCCTCCCGCCGCTCGACCGCATCGCCGCGCTCGGTCGACGCGTTCGATGTTTGCCCGATCCCCTTGCAGAGATCGACTCGCTGGTCATGAACCTCGCGACCGACCGGTCCGCCGATAGGTTTGGAGACGGCGCCGTTGTCTAAGATTCAGGACGCGCAAGCCGTTTTGAAGGCCTTGGGGCTTCCCGTCGCCCAGCAGAACGAGATTTCCGCGCTCACATTGCTGGCGCTGGTCAGCGTCGGGCCGAACGACCCGTGGTCATCGGCAAAACGGGAACGTCGCGGCGTCTCCAAAGACATCATGGCGTTCATCGCCGAGCACTATGGCCGAGCCTACAAGCCCAACACCCGCGAGACCGTCCGCCGCCAGGTGCTCCACCAACTCGTGCAGGCGTGCGTCGCCGACTACAACCCGTTTGAACCGGATCTCGCCACGAACAGCCCGCGCGCCCACTATGCGGTCAGCGAGGCCACGTTGGCGGCGATCCAGACCTTTGGCAGCGATGCTTGGGACGACGCAGCACTCTCATTCGTCGTTAAGCACGGTTCCCTCGCCGCGACCTACGCCGGTCATCGATCACGCGGCAGTCTTGTGCCTGTGACGCTGCCGGACGGCAGGGTGGTCGAACCCTCCCCCGGCCGTCACAACACTGTGCAGAAGGCGATCATCGAGGAGTTCGCTCCACGGTTCGCCGCCGGTTCCGAATTGCTCTACCTCGGCGACACCGCGAAGAAGAACGTGCTCATGGAGGCCGAAACCCTCGCCAAACTCGGATTGCCGATCTCCGACCACGGCAAGCTGCCCGACATCGTGCTGTTCGACCGGCCGCGCGGCTGGATCTTCCTGATCGAGGCCGTGACCTCACATGGCCCGATGACCGGCAAGCGCGTCTTCGAGTTGGCGGAGTGGCTGCGTGGTGGCAGCGTCGAACCCATCTACGTCACCGCCTTCCCCGACATGGTGCAGTTCCGACGGCACATGAAGAACATCGCCTGGGACACCGAAATCTGGATCGCCGACACCCCCGACCACATGATCCATTTCAACGGCGACCGCTTCCTCGGTCCGAGAACGTCGGGGTGAACGGTGGCGCGGACCGGGCGTGGCCTCGCAAACTTTCTTCAGAATCGCCAAAGCCGTTCGCAACAGGAAGGATGGACACCGAAAGGATCGACAGTGCGACTCGTGCAGCCCGTCACCGTGCGGGCGGTCTGGCGCAGGCCTCCACCGACGCCGGGACGGTATCATTGATCTAGGCGCATGAGTCGCGAGCGGTCGGAGTGTTCTCTATGGAAGCATGGGTCCGGCGGTTGGCGGTGCTCGCCACGATCGTGATGTTCATCGTCCTGATCATGGGCTCGACGGTGACCAACACCGGGTCGGCGGACGGCTGCGGCCACTCCTGGCCGCTCTGCCACGGCAAGTTCGTCCCGGCCTACACCGTCAAGACCGCGATCGAGCTGAGCCACCGCGCCGTGACCGGGGTCGAGACGTTCCTGATCCTGGGCACGGCGGCCGGCGCGCTCTGGTACCGCCGTCGGCAGCGCGGCGTGAAGGTGCTCAGCGGGCTGATGGTCGGCACGCTCTTCCTGCAGGCGGGGATGGGCGCGGCGGCGGTGATGTGGCCGCAGAAGCCGGTGATCCTGTCCACCCATTTCGGCATCTCGCTTGCCTGTTTCGCCAGCGTCTTCCTGGTCGCGCGGCTGCTTTACCAGCCCTTCCGAAGCGCAGGCCGTTACGGCGCCGTCGGCCCGAAGCCCGGGCACCCCGCATGGTTCCGGTACGCGACGTGGGGCGCGCTCGGCGCGAGCATCGGCGTCTCCTACCTCGGCGCGTACATGCGCCATTCCGGCAACGAGATCGCCTGCAGCACCTGGCCCGGCTGCAACGGCCAGGTCTACCCCGGGTTCGCCGGTCCCGAAGGGATCGCGTTCGCCCACCGGGCCGCCGCCGGGCTGTGCATGGCGCTGGTCGCCGCGCTCGCGGTCTCCGCCTATCGGCGGCGTGGCGCGGACCCCGCGATGTTCCGCGCGACGGGAGCCGCGCTGCTCTTCATCGGCATGCAGGCGCTCATCGGCGGCGCGGTGGTGCTGACCCGGCTGGAGCTCTGGTCCACGCTCGCCCACAGCGGGATGATGGCCCTGCTCTTCATCGCCCTCGCCGACGCCTGCCGCCAGGTCATGCCCCGCCGCGAGCCGTCTGCCCTTCCCCGCGTGGCCCTCGCCCAGGCGCCGGGCTCCGCCGATTGAGCGACGCGCGCGTCCACGGGTCGGACCCGTTTGCAGACGCGAAGCGGTTCGAAAGCACGTGCCGACGTCCCCGATCTACAGCAAGTCGAGGACTATTCGGGTGACGAGCGTCGGCGCGTGCTTCGCAAGCCGATCGAGCAACTCCCCGAACGTGAGCGGCGGCTTCCGGTAGCCGTCCGCCTGTCGTCTCAACACATCATGGAAACGGGCGGCGTCGTCGCTGTAGACGTTCATCAAGAAATCGTCTCTGGAGAGCGCCGCCACACAGAATTCTGCAAGTGATGCAGCCGGGAAGTGGCGGAGGTTGTCTGTCACCAGTATCGGCGCATTGATCTGTACCGCGGCGGCCGCAACATGGCGATCCTTCAAAGCGTTGGTCATCCGCGAAATCCGACTTTCGTAGCCGGTCACCATTGCATGGTGAAAAGCGCCGCGCATCTTCTGGATGCGGCGAGATGTGTTCTGCAGTCCGATCATCGGCTCAAGCGTGCGGTGAACCTCTTCGAGAATCGTTTCGGTCCAGCGAGGAGTGAAGATCCCATTCTCCGCAAGTCGGAGAAACGCGTCGCAAAGGTGGAACGGGACAAGGACGCAGGCGTCGAAGACGACATCAGCCACGTGTCGCTAGCCCACGGCGCGTTCGTGGTCCACCGCGAAGGGCCTTGATTCTTGCGCGTCAACGATGCGTTGCAGTTCCTGGCTTTCACTCGCCATCTCGTCCAGAATCTGCCGACGCCGCGCATCGATCTTTGCTTTGAGCGCCATGACGTCTTCGAATCGCACCCGCTGCAGTCCGAAGAGGACTTGAGAGGGCATCGCTTCGTCGTCGATCATCGTCATGAAATCCTGACGCGGCAGCCCAAGCAATGATGCGGCGTCGTCGGTCGTCAACTCCTTGCCCATTGAATCCATGGTGACGACGCGGTCTTGGGCCAAGGCATCAACCGCCCGCCGCAGGACCATGAGCACCGACGGCGGCAACGAGATTCGCTCGCCATTGGGGCCGATCAACGCCAGTTCACCGGCCTGACCAGACGCTAATAGCTGCTTCATGGACGCGAGCGCGGGCCTCTCGGCCTCGGTGGACGCGATCGGATCGCGCGGCGCAGGTCGGATTGGCATCGTCGTTCCCGCTTTCGAGCCGACGCTGTTCCCACCGACCCGCTTCTCAAGCCTAGGGGACGGCGCGACGCGATGCAAGCACCCGTGCAAGCTGGAGAACATCACGTCATCCAGAGAACTGCGCCACCCGCGAGGCGAACCCCGGCGCGTGCTTCCCGAGCATCCGCAGCAGCTCCTCGCGGGTGACGGGAGGGCGCCGGAGATCGGCGGCCTGCTCCCGCACGATCGCCGCCATCGCGGCGGGCGCCGCGTCGAGCAGCGCGCAGAGGAAGTCGTCGGGCGTGACGGCCCGAATCCTGAAGGGGTCGAGCGATGCCGCGGGGAAGTCCTTCAGGTTGGCCGTCACGATCGTCGCGGCCCGACCCGTCACCGCAGCGGCGACGACGTGCCGATCCTTCGGATGATTCGCCATTGCACCGATCAGAGGACGGTGTCCAACGACCAGGGCGTTCGGAAAGGCGTGCACCATGTCTTCGATCCGGCGCCGAGTCGCGGCGGTCCCGATGCGGGTCTCCAGATTCCGCCCCAGTTCCTTCAGAATCTCCTGGGTCCATTGCGGCAGGTACAGTCGCCGCTCGGCCGAACGCGGGAGCAGACCGCACAGCGAAATTGGAAAGAGGACGGACGTATCGAGAACGGCGGCGATGCCCGACGCGCCGTCGGTGCTCTCCGCTATGGTGCGGCCGAGGTTGGCGCCTGAGGTGAATCCGCCAGTAGATGTTCGACAAACGCGTCGATGCCATGCGGATCGCCGTCCTCGAATTCGCCAAGGCGTTTCAGGTCGGCGCCGTCGAGCAGCGACTCGAATTCTTGGCCCTCCTCCGTCATGCGGCGAAGGATCTCCCGCCGCTCGGCGTCCCGCGCCCGTCTGTGGGCGAGCAGGTCGTCGAGGCGGACGCGGCGGTGCGTGCCGCTCATGAAGTGCGGGATCGCGCCCTCGTCCAGCAGCTTGACGAGATGGGGCCGGGAGACGTTCAGCAGATCCGCCGCCCGCTGGGTCGTCAGCGCCTTGTCGACCGGCAGGACCGCGACGGCCTGGTCGTGGGCCAGTGCGGCGACCGCCTGCGCCAGGACAAGGCGGACCGATTCGGGCAACACGATCTCCGCGCCGTCCGCCCCGACCAGCCTAGGCCCCGTCCCCGCCCCCGCGCCGATCGCGTCCTCAAGCCGCGCCAAGTCCGCGCGCTCCTCGTCGGTCGCCGTGATCAACCCGTTCGCCACCCCCGCTGAGACCATTCCCGTCTTCCCCCGCCTACGCGCCCAAAGGCCGATCGCACCCTCATCTTAACATG
>JBPCRG010000404.1:0-6561 GCA_050997095.1 Thermomicrobiales bacterium
GGCGGGCGCAGCATCGGTCGCGCCGTGGGGAGCGGCGCGGGCGCAGGAGGCAACTCCCCCCGCCTATGCGGTCCATGGCACGATGCCGATGGACGACGGGTCGATGCCGATGCCCGGGGTCGTCGGCGAGGTCGACCACGCCGCGAACGGCTTCAACCCGACCGACATCCTGACCGATTTCGACTGGGGCAAGGAGAGCCGGCTGCCGAGCGGCCAGACGCTCCGCGAGTACTGGGTGACGGCGATCAACAAGGAGATCGAACTGGTGCCCGGGCTGGTCTTTGCGGCCTGGACCTACAACGGCCGCGTGCCCGGACCCACCTTCCGCGTCCGCGAGGGCGACCGCGTCCAGATCCATTTCACGAACGGCGGCGACCACCACCACAGCATGCATTTCCACGGGATCCACCCGGCCGCGATGGACGGCGTCTTCGACGCCGCCTCGGGCCAGATCCCGCCGGGCGGGCAGTTCACCTACGACTTCGACGCCGAGCCCTTCGGCGTCCACAAGTACCACTGCCACACCGCGCCCTTGGCGAAGCACATCGCGAAGGGGCTCTACGGCGCCTTCATCATCGAGCCGAAAGACGGATGGCCCCCGGTCGATCACGAGTACCTGATGGTGATGGCCGGGTTCGACGTCGACTTCGACGGCGCGAACGACTTCTACTCGGTCAACACGATCCCGTTCCACTACGACCTGCCGAAGCACCCCATCGTCTTCAAGGTCGGCGAGAAGGTGCGCGTCTTCCTGCTGAATCTGCTGGAATACGATCCGGTCAACTCCTTCCACCTCCACGCCAACTTCTTCCACTACTTCCCGACCGGCACCTCGCTCGTCCCGAGCGAATTCACGGACACGATCGCGCTGATGCAGGGCCAGCGCGGCATCCTCGAGTTCTCCTACAAGCACCCCGGCCGCTACATGTTCCACGCCCACAAAACCGAATTCGCGGAGCTGGGCTGGACCGGCGTCTTTCTGGTGGAGGAATAGCCATGGCGTCCGAAACGCATCCGTCCGATTCCCGAGCATCGCGTCTGCCCAACGGCCGCACGGCGCTGCTGATCACCGCGCCGCTCCTGCTGCTTGCGGCCGTGATCGCGCTCTTCATCGCGACGAATGGAGCCGGGCTCGACGTCCAACCCGCCGCGCCGGTCGAATCGCTGCAATTCTCGCGGACCGTGCTGACGCCGAATCGGATCGAGCTCCGCGTCCGCAACACCAGCCCGAAGGCGCTCACGATTTCCGAGGTCAACGTCAACGACGCGATCTGGCCCTTCGCCCTGTCGAGCGGCCGGGAGATCCCCAGGTTGGGCACCGCGACCCTGACCCTCGACTACCCCTGGGTCCAGGCCGAGAGCTACGCGATCACGGTCTTTTCCGGCAATTCGATCCCGTTCTCGACGCAGGTCGGCGTGGCGACCGAGACGCCGGGGCCCTCGGGCAAAACGCTCGGCAGCTTCACGCTGATCGGCATCTACGTCGGGATCATCCCGGTCATCCTCGGCATGTTCTGGCTCGCGCCGCTGCGCCGGGTCGGCCCGAAGACGATGCTCTTCCTGATGGCGCTCACGGTCGGCCTGCTGATCTTCCTCGGCGTCGACGCGACCGGCGAGGCGGTTGATCAGGCAGGCCTGCTGCCCGCGACCTTCCAGGGTCTCGGCGTCGTCGCGATCGGCCTGGTCGGCACCTTCCTGCTGCTCGACGCGATCGGCCGCCGTCAGAGCGCCGTTGCGAAGTCGGACGCCAGCCGCCGGATGCGCTTCGCGTCGATGATCTCGGTCGGGATCGGGCTGCACAACCTCGGCGAGGGCCTCGCGATCGGCGCGGCCTACGCGGTCGGGGCGGCGGCGCTCGGCACCTTCCTCGTCGTCGGCTTCATCGTCCAGAACGTCACCGAAGGACTCGGCATCGTGATCCCGATCGCGAAGGACAAGCCCTCGTTCCGCCAACTCGCGACGCTCGGTTTGGTGGCAGGCGCCCCGGCGGTCGCCGGGGCCTGGATCGGCGGGCTTGTGGTCTCGCAGCCGCTGTCCGTGCTCTTCCTCGCGATCGGGGCCGGCGCGGTCTTCCAGGTCGCGTTCCAGATCGGGCGCGAACTGGTCTGGCGCCGCGACGGCAAGCAGCCGTCGCCGTTGACCGCGTTCGCCGGGGTGATGGCCGGCATGCTCGCCCTCTACGTCACGGGCGTGTTCATCAAATGAGGTCCGATCCGCTCGTAGGACCGAATCTGGCCGCCAACGGCAGCGAGCCGCGTCCGAGCTTCGTCAGTCCGCGCCGTTCCCGTCGTTCTCTCTTGCGACTGGCGACGGGAGTGGGCGCAGCGGGTGTGCTGACAATGCTCGCCACCGCCTGCGGGGGGTCGTCCGGGAAGACCGTCGAGATCGACGACGAGCTCGTCTTCCACCCGGCGAAAATGACGGTGAAGATCGGGGAATCCGTCACCTGGCGCAACACCGGGACAGGCATGGTCCACACTGCCACCTGCGACCCCGCCAAGGTCGTCGACCCGAGCCACGTGGCGCGGCCCGACGGCGCCGACCCATGGGACTCCGGCCTGATCCAGCGCGGCCAGAGCTGGACCCACGCCTTCACCGTCCCCGGCGAATACCGCTATTGCTGCGTCCCCCACGAGTCCGCCGGCATGGTCGGCACGGTCGTCGTGACCGCCAAGGCGTGAGGCAGGCCGCCGGGTCGGCGCTTGCGGGACGATGCTGATCGGCGTATCGCGTGCCGCTCCTTTCCCCGACTGCTTGCAAAGCTGCCAAGGCGCGACTTCAAGGCGTTTCCAGACTCCTCAGGCCGGCGAACCGGCCTTCCCGTGCGGGGTTTCAACGCCGCGCTCAGTCATCATACGTCGGTTGAAACCGACTCTCCCCCTTCGTCTCGGACTGAGTCCTCGCGACAGTCGTCACTTGAAGGACATGTCGTGACCGGCCGCGACGGCCGACGCTGGCCCCAAGGACCGTTCCCAGATTGATCAGCCGGCCTGCGCGTCCCGCCATGCGATCAGCTTCCGGAGCGGCGCGAGGTCGTAGTCCGGCCCGATCGCGTCGCAGATGAAGTGGGTGATCCCCGCGGCCAGGTACTCGTCGAGTTTGTCGAGCTGCGGGCCGAAGATCTGCGCCGACCGCTCGATCTCCTTCGGATCGCGTCCGACCTTGGCGCACCACTCGTCGAGGATCCGGTTCTTCCGCCCGAGCTCCTCCGGCTCGGCCTGACCGTTCCAGATGGTCGCGTATTGGGCGACGATCCGAAGGGTCACCTTCTCCCCGCCGCCGCCGATCAGGATCGGGAGCGATCCGTGGACCGGGCCCGGATTCAGCCTCGCGAGTCGATCCAGGATGATCGGCAGGTCGCGGTCGAGGTCGCGCAGCCGCGAGGCCGCGGTCCCGAACTCGTAGCCGTACTCCTCGTAGTCGCGCTCGTTCCAGCCGCTGCCGATGCCGAGGATGAAGCGGCCGTCGGAGATGTGGTCGAGCGTCCTGGACATGTCGGCGAGCAGGTTTGGGTTGCGGTAGCCGGTTGCGGCGACGAGGCACCCGATCTGGACCCGCTCCGTGACCTCGGCCATCGCCCCGAGCGCGGTCCAGTTGTCGAGGTGGGCACCGTCCAGATCGCCCGCGAGCGGAAAGAAATGGTCCCAATTGAAGAGGGTGTCGGCGCCGCTGGCATCCACGGCCTGCCACGCCTTGCGGATCTGCCGGTAGGTCGCATGCTGCTGGGTGATCTGGATCCCGACGCGGATGGCGGTCACGGGGCGCTCCTTCTCGATGGATGCACGGTCGATCCCGGGATCATAGCGTCCCCGTTCCCGATGCGCGACCGGGACGCTTCCCGCATGCTGCCAATCGAGGAGCCGGGAGATCGGCCCGATTGCCCGCTACCTCGCGATCTCCCAGATGTGGCCGCCGGGATCGCGGAAGCTTGCGGTCCGGATGCCCCACGGCCGATCGATCGGGCCGTTGAGCAGCGTCACCCCGCGAGTCGCCAGCTCCGCGCACGTCGCGTCCACGTCGTCCACCCCGATCGTCAGCTGGAGCCGGGCTCCCGCATCGCGATCCGCGACCACCGCGGGCTCGATCTGCTCCCGCGCGGCCGGGGACTTGAGCAGATTGACGATCGTGTTCCCGAAGTCGAACACGGCCGAGTCGGCGTCCTCATAGGTCACCGGCAGGCCGAACACCTCCCGGTAGAACGTTTTCGACGCGTCCAGATCCTCGACGAAGAGCGTAAGAGCCTTGATCGGCCCAGGCCACGATCCCACGTTCCCACCTCCCGAAACTGCGACGACGAACATCGCCCATTGTTCACGAGATGGTCGATCGGGGACACCCGAAATCGACAATGGTTTCCACGAAGTCGAGCGTCCCGTATCTGTCGCCCCGATTCGGCCAGTCGGCGCGTGACGGAGCTGATGGGCGGTCCGATCCCCGCTTCGCAAACATCCGGACGAAAGACGGCTCAACCCCGTCCCTGTCGTTCAGACGGCAACCGAAATCACCTCCAGCCCCGGCGTTCCGGACGTCCGGCCCATCAGTAGCGGCCCGTCCGCAGTGAAGCCCATAATTCCTCTCCAAGCGCGGTCCCGAGTCGAAATCCGTCGAAGTGGTCTCTGAGCATCATCAAGTGTCGTCGGTTGGACCGACGACGAATCTCGCTTCGCTCAAAGAGATTCCTCGACTCCGCTCGGAATGACGACGGGGGGAGGCGCGGCGCCGTCTGCGGTGATGCCGATTGATCTGGCACAAAGCAGAAGGAGGACATCGCGTGCCCGGCAGATCACTCACGATTGAGCAGGTGCTGACCCTGCTTGCGGAAACGCCGACGCGGATCGCCGCGCTTGCCGCCGATCTCGCGCCAGCTCAATTGCGGGCCACCCCCGACGACGACGGGTGGTCCGCGAACGATGTGCTTGCCCATCTCCGCGCGTGCGCCGACGTCTGGGGCGGCTGCATCGCGACGATGCTGGCCGAGGACGCGCCGACGCTTCGGGCGGTTGATCCCCGCACCTGGATCAAGAAGACGGACTATCCCGGCCTGGAGTTCCGGCCCTCGTTGCGCTCCTTCGCCACGCAGCGCGCCGACCTGTTGGCGGTTCTGGAACCGTTGCTGCGCGAAGGCTGGTCTCGTGCGGCGACCGTGACGGGGGCAGGAGCGGTCCTTGAGCGAACCGTGCTGTTCTATGCGCAGTGGCTCGCTCGCCACGAGCGGCAGCACATCAAGCAGGTCAAACGCATCGCCAGGACGATGGCCATATAGCTACCGCCACTCCTGAAGCAGGCGACGCGACAAGACCCACGCCTTGCCGCTCCGTCCATTGTCAATCCACGAGTGAGAACCAACCTCCTTTCCCGTCATCCTGAGAGAACGAAGCATCTCTCATCGGTCGGCGACGGCGGCGAAAAATGACGCCATTTTTGAATGTGCCCGGAAGAAATGCGGCCCTCGCTGAGACCCTTACGCTGTCAGTGGCCGATCAGGGCGTGCTCGGCGGCGGCGTTGGAGCGCTCGCCGGCCGTGAAAGGGTTGCTCCAGGCCGTCCCGCCACCCGCGAACCGGCCCGGGTCGAAGGGCGCCAGATCGAAGCCATGCTCTTGTCCGGAAAGCTCCGCGGCCACGATCTTGCCGACGATCGCCGCCCAGCTGAACCCGCCGCCGTTGAAGCCGGCCGCGATGGTCAGGCCGGGTGTTCCCGGCAGTCTGCCGATCAGCGGCAGGCCGTCGGCGGTGAAGCCCATGATCCCGGCCCAGCAGCGGACGACCGGAACGTCGCGCAGGGCCGGGAAGAGCGTGGTCAGGCAGCGCGCGATTCCGCTCAGCACCTCCGGGCCCACCCGCTCCTCATAGTGCCCCAGCCCCTCGTCCTCGTCGAGGCGGCGACACCCGCCGCAGAGGATCTGGCCGGACGGCGTCTGTCGCCCGTATTCCTTGTCGGAGTGTCGCGCCGCCGGCACATCTCCAGGGTGCCGTTTGTGGCTTATTTCCGGGAGTTCTTGACGTAGGAGCTAGAAGGAACTCAGCGTGACCCGTACTTCCATGGCCGTGTGAGGCCGTATTTCCTCTCCGAGAGTGTAGTCCTTCACAGCTGATTGCTGCACACCGTGCACGTCTAAACGAGTTCGTTATCGAGCATTAATCCTTCCCTGATCTGCCGCCGCAGCGCCGCGAAGCCACGGTTGCCGATCGGCTTCCAGATCGGGTCGCCGGTCCGCCGGTAGTATTCGTCGATTTGTTCCCGCACCTTGTGGCGCGCGCCCGTCTTGGTGCAGTCGAATTCACGCATCACCATCGGGTAGCCGCCGTACGCCCACCAGCCCAAAGGGTGTCTTACCGCATCCATGTGCCTCCTTTCTTATACAAAAAACCGTCATCCAAGTCGACCGTTCCGGTGGTGTGGACCAGGAACAAAGAGGAGGAACCATCGGAGCGGACGAAAATTAGGCGCTGTTGAGGGGTTCGACCAGCCGAGCCTCGTTCGTCCGGACCGTGTTGAGGTCCTTGGAGACGGGGTGGGCCTGCATCCGCTCTGCGGGGTAGGGGCGGCACATCTGCTGGAC
>JBPCRG010000413.1:0-12261 GCA_050997095.1 Thermomicrobiales bacterium
CTTCGGCGTGGCGCTCCAAACCACCCCGGCCGGACGCGGCTCCGTCGCCGAGACCCATCCGCTCTTTTGCGGCTTGGTCGGGCTCTACCGGACCACCGTCCCGAAGGCGATCTACGAGGCCGCCGACCTGATCATCACGGTCGGCTCCCGGATGGAGGAGTTCCAGGGAGGGTTCCTCCCCCGCGCGGATGGAGCCAAAATCGTCCAGATCGAGATCGAACCCTTCGAGATCGGACGGAACTGGCGGCCGGACGTCGCGATCCAGGCCGACGCCCGGTTCGCGGTCGAGGCGCTCTCCACGGAACTGGAACGCCGGGGAAGCCGACGCAAGGACGGGTACGCGGCGGACGTCACGGCGCGCAGGAACGGCGCGGTCGCCGCCGCCAGGCGCGACGTCGAGGCGTCGATGGTGACCGGCGGGATGCCGATGAAGGGCAAGGCCATCGTCAGCGAGATCAACCGCGTCTTCGGCGCCGAAACCATCATCTGCAAGGAGAACGGCGGCCAGGATCTGTGGGTCTACTTCTGGCCCTACTACCAGGTGCTCGACCAAGGCTGCTGCGTGCCGCCC
The DNA here is from genome assembly GCA_050997095.1 of Thermomicrobiales bacterium. Lineage (GTDB taxonomy): Bacteria > Chloroflexota > Chloroflexia > Thermomicrobiales > UBA6265 > JBPCRG01. Next base: position 572 of record JBPCRG010000413.1, read on the forward strand.
GCGGAGCAGACCGCGATGGGATACGGCGTGATCGGCGCGATGGCCGCGAAACTCGCCGCGCCGGACCGCCAAGTCGTCTGCACCACCGGCGACGGCGCATTCCAGATGGCGTGCCACGAGATCGGCACCGCCGCCCAGAACAAGCTCGGCATCACGTGGGTCGTGATGAACGACGGCGCCTTCGGCTGGGTCCAGTGGATCCAGAAGCGCAAACTGAACGGGCGAATCACCGCCACCCAGTTCGACCCGCCCCTCGACAACGTCGCGCTGGCGGTCGCCTCGGGCTGCCAAGCCGTCCGCGTCACCTCGCCTCAGGGCCTGGCCGATGCCTTGGCCCAGGCGAAGGCCGCCAATGCCCTAGGCATCCCCTTTCTGATCGACGTCCCCGTCGACCAGGCCCACCACCACGCCGAATTCGACCGCTTCCACGGCTACGACCCCGCCCCCGACAGCGCGACCGTCTGAGCCCGGAACTCCCCCTTTCCCCGACGGTCGGGAGGAAGGGGGCCGAGGGGTTAGGAGGCCGTCCCCCCCCTTCCCCATCGGCCCCGTCCCCTCCGCGACCAGCCCCCGATATGTCGGCCGATCCAACGAGAAGAGGTCGCCGAGACGCGAGAACTGGCTGCCGGCCAACCGGCCGAGCGGCCGCAGCAGCGCCGGGTCGACCCGATCGCCGGACATGATCCGGTCCGCGAGATGGACGCGGACGACTTCGCCGAGCACCAGAAGGTTGCCGGTTTTGGCGATCTCGATCACCTCGACCAATCTAGCCTCCATCGCGACCGGCGCCTCAATCGCGCGCGGGGCGCCGACGATGTCGCCGCGGACTGCGGTCAGTCCCGCCCACGTGAATTCGCTTTGGTCCGGCGGGAAATCGGCGGCCGACCGGTTCAGCCGCTCCGCGAGCGACTCGTCGGCGATCTGGTAGACGAACTCCCGCGTCGCCTCGACGTTGCGCACCGTGTCCTTGCGGCCCACGCTGACGAAGCCGACGATCGGCGGGTCCGGCGAGAAGACGGTCGTGTAGGAGTGCGGCGCGATGTTGAAGACCCCGTTCGGCCCGAGCGACGAGATCCAGGCGATCGGGCGCGGCGCGATCACGGCGTTCAGCAGGTGATACATTTGCCCGCCGGCCAGATCCCGAGGATCGAGCGCGATGAACTCACCCGGCATGGGCGGCCTCTTTCTCGAGCGGTTCGCGTCCGCCCGTCGCCGTCACCGCCGCGCACCAGCCCTTGAAGGCCCGCAGTTCCGCCGCGTCGATCGCGTATCCGATGGGCGCGTCATGGCTTGTCACCACGGCGCCCGCCTCGGAAAGGACGCGGCGACCGTGGACTCCCATCTGGTGGGGGATGACCTCGTCCGCCGTGCCGTGGCCCCAGAAGACCGGCCTGCCGCCCGCCGTCGCGGGTGTCGCCTGCACCGTCGGGTGGTCGGCCAGAAACCCGCTGAAGACGGCGACGCCATCGACCGCACCCGGATTGCGCAGCGCGAAGGCGAGCGCGGACGTCCCGCCCTGCGAGAACCCGCCGATGATCAGCGGACCGGTCCGGACCGGCAGCGTCTCCGGCAGCTCCTGCATGAAGCGCTCCAGATCCGCCTGACCGGCCTCGAACGAGACCGGATCGGGCGTGCGTCCGCCGACGAACCGGTACCACCCAGCCGCCGCCGTAGCCCCAAGGGGCGCCAGGAAAAGGCGCCCGCGGCGTCACGAGGATCGCGTCCGCGGGCAGCGCCACGCGCAAACCCGTCAGATCATGCTCGTCGATGCCCCGGCCGTGCAGCAGCACGATCAACGGAGCGCCGTTCCGCACGTCGTCGGGGACGCGCCGTTCGTGGATCAACATCGTCTCTTCCTCACCCTCCCGGAATCCGGTCTAGACGAGCGCCGGCAGCGACGCCGCCACCTGCTCGCGCGTCGGCTCCAGCCATTCGGGAAGCCGCAGGGCCTCGCCGAGCCGCGACGCATCCTCGTCCACCGCGAAGCCCGGCGGGTCGGTCGCGATCTCGACCAGCAGGCCGTCCGGCGTGCGGAAATAGATGCTCTTGAAATATTTGCGGTCCATGCTCGGAGTGACCTGCCGTCCTTGCCCGATCAGCCGCTCGCGCCAGGCGGCGATGTGGTCGTCGTCGTCGGCGCGGAACGCCACATGGTGCGTCTGGCCGATGCCTTCCCGGGCCGGACGGGTCGACGCCGGCCAGCCGAAGAGCGTCATGTCGCTGGCGGGCAGCACGCGCGCGCCATCGTAGTTGGCCCAGAAGTAGTGCAGGGTGTCCGGGTCGTCCTGATTCACCGTCTTCTTGACGAGGGACAGCCCGAGCGCCTCCGTATAGAACGCGTCGGCGGCGGCGAGATCGTCGCTGATCCCGGTGACATGGTGGATGCCGCGCAGCGTCATCTCCGGCGTGAGCGCGGGGATCGGCTCGGGGTGCGTCTCGGCCTGGATCTCGCGCTCGTCCCGCCCCTGCGGCAGCTGGACGGGCTTCGGCTGGATCAGCGTCCGGCCGAGGGAGTCGATCGGCTCGTCGGTCGCGAATCCAGGCCCCTCGGTCGCGATCTCGAGGATCTGCCCGTCGGGATCGGCGAAGTAGATGCTCTTGAAGTAGCCGCGGTTGTACGGTCCGCTGACCGGCACGGCGCGGTCGCCCAGCCACCGCTTCCACCGCAGCTGCGTCGCCTCGTCGGCGACCGCGAGCGCGACGTGATGGACCCCGCCGACCCCATAGCCGCCGCGCGCCGCCTTCGGCCACTCGAAGAAGGTGAGCAGCGTGCCGGGCGCGCCCTGCCCGTCGCCGAAATAGAGGTGGTACGTGTCGGGGACGTCGAAGTTGACCGTCTTCTTGACGAGCCTCAGGCCGAGCACGTCGCGGTAGAAGCTCAACGTCCGCTGCGCATTCTTGGCCACCATCGTCACATGGTGGAACCCCTTGGTCGTGAGCGTGGTCATGTGCGTTATTCCCTTTCCGAATCTCCGCGGAGATCGGACTACAGCGAACGGTCGATCTTTCGGAGCAGCCGCCCCAACTGCTCCAGTTCCTTCTGCGACAGCGCCGCGAACCGCGCGGCGACGTTGGCCTCGTGCTCCGGCAGGACACGTTCCCGGACCTCGCGGCCGGACGGGGTGAGGAAGAGCAGATTGCCCCGTCCGAACTTGACCGGCCGACGTTCGACCCAGCCGCGCTCCTCAAGCCGGTCGAGCAGTTGGCAGACGTTCCCCTTCGTCACCAGCAGCTTTCCCGCCAACTCCCGCTGGCTCATCCCCTCGGCCGCGCCGACCTGCGCCAGCACATCGAACTGGGCCACGGAGAGGCCGAGCAGCCGCAACGGCTCCGCGGTTCCGCGGTCCACCCGGTGGTAGACGCGGGCAAGGCGCATCCAGGTGATCACCCGAGCCCGGTCATTGCGGGCGGCGGACTTCAACTCTTCCATGGCCTCGACGGCCGACGAGCCCTCGATCCGTTCTTCGACGGTGGAGTGCGCGATCGCCGATCCCCTCCTACTTAGTTTAGAACTAAACAAGAGTTTATCACTAAACCAGAAATCGTCACGTGCGATGTCCACCTCGTGGCGCTGTGCTAGCCTTGATCCGATGCGAAGCCCCGACGCTCCCGCCCTCGTCGACGCGACCCTTTCCGCGTCGATGCCCGAGCGGTCCGCCCTTCGGCTTTGGCTCTGCTGCCTCGCCGCTCTCGTGCCCGCGGCCGGATTCGCGCGGCGATACCCGCTCCGCGGCCACACCCGTGAACTGACCGACATCGGCAAACTGGCCCACTATCACCGCGCGGAGTTCTGGGGCTTCTCCGGCGGGCTGCTGCTGCTCTTCGCGCTCTACGCGCTCGCGATCCGCGAGACGACGAAGCTGCCCGCCCGCGCCGCGCTTCCGCCGGTCCTCATCTGCGGAGCCTTGGCGGTCGCGGTCTTCGCGGCGATGTACCCGGTCAACGCGATCGACCTCTTCATCTACGCCGTCCGCTCCCGCCTCTGGACCAAATACGGCGAGAACCCGATCGCGGTCATCCCGCGCGCCCACGCCCTCGACAGCTGGCGGCCGTTCGCCTCGGAATGGGGCAAGGACGTCTCCCCCTACGGTCCACTCTGGAACTGGATCGCGGCGTCCGCGACCCGGATCTCCGGCGACAATCTCGGCCGGGCGCTTGCCCTGCTCAAGGGTCTGGCCGCGGTCTCCATCGTCCTCGACGCCTGCCTGGTCGCCGCGGTGGCGGCCCGCCTGCGTGCCGGACGGCAGGCGACGGCGGCCGCGCTCTTCGCGCTCAACCCGATGGTGCACTGGGAGGGCGCCGGCAACGGGCACAACGACGTCGTGATGATGCTGCCCGTGCTTCTCGCGCTGCTCCTCTGGGCGCGCCGCCGATTCGGCTGGGTGGTCCCGCTGCTGGTCTGCGCGGCGCTGATCAAATACGTCGCGCTCCTGCTGATCCCGCTGGCGCTCGTCGCGATCTGGCGGCAGTCGCCGCCCGGACGGCCGAGGTTGATCGTCGCCCTCCAGAGCCTCGCCGGGAGTCTCGCCGCGACCCTCTTCGCGCTCGCTCCCTTCTTCGACGTCGGGGCGATCCGGCGCAGCGTCGAGGCGCAGGGCAAAATCGTGATGAGCTCGCCCACGGCGATGGCGATCGGCCTTTGGCGCGGCTCATACCCGGTCGCCACGATCGAGCACTGGTCGCACGTGGTCGGCACGTCGCTCTTCGCCGCGGCGTTCGCGGTCCAGATCGCCCTCACCTGGCGACGGCCGGAGCGGCTGCCCCGCGCCTGCGTCGAGGTCCTCTTCGCCTATCTCCTCTTCGGGGCCTGGACCTTCCGGAACTGGTACGTGCTTTGGCTGATCCCGCTGGTGGCGCTCCTGCCCCTCGGCTGGGCCGCGGCGCGCACGGTCACCTGGAGCCTGACCGCCCTGGCCTTCTACGGCCTCTTCATCTGGGGCTGGGAATGGTGGAAGGTGGATTTCTACAAGATCCAGAACGTCGCGGTCGCGATGACCTTCGGCCCGCCGCTGCGGCTCAGCGGCTGCGAGGTGGTCGCCACGCTCCGCCGCGCGCGCGCCGAGCGGGCGCGGAGGACGGCCCCCAGCCTGGCCAGTCTCCCCCTTCCCCCCGAGGTTCGGGGCGAAGGGGGCCGGGGCGTCGGGGGCGTTGACGCCTCATGCAGGCCAGAGGTTCAACTCCTGCGTCCAGGCGCGGGCAGGCTGCGAGAGTAGGTAGCGGACCGCCTGCGCGACATCCGCCGGCTCCAGGTACTTCCGCCCGTCGCCCGCCTGCGCCTCTTTCTCCGCCGACGATCTCCCCGCGAACCCGCTCAGGATCGAGCCCGGCAGGATCGTGCCGACCTTGATCCCATGCTCCCCGACCTCCGCCGCCAGCGACTGCATGAACCCGATCAGGCCGAATTTGCTCGCGCTGTACGCGGCCAGCGTCGCGTAGCCCTGCTTGCCCGCCCCCGACCCGATCGCGACGATCGCGCCGCGCCCCTGCGTCCGCATGATCGGCAGGACCGCACGGGAGCAGAGGAAGACGCCGGTCAGGTTCGTGCGGATCGTCGCCTCCCAATCACCCAGGGAGTACTGCTCCACCGGGCCGTAGAGCCCGACCCCAGCCGAACAGACCAGCGCGTCGATCCGGCCGAGCAGCCGGGTCGCCTCGCCGAACGCCGTCTGGACATCCCCTTCGACCCCGATGTCCGCGGCGATCGGGAGCGCCGCTCCACCCGCGGCCTCGATCTCGGCGGCGACCCCGCGCAGTCGTTCGACGGTGCGGCCGAGCAGCACCACCGCGTACCCGTCCTTGGCCAGCGCCAGCGCGGTCGCCCGCCCGACCCCGCTTCCTGCGCCGGTCACGACGGCGACCGGCCGATGGTCGCCGCCATCCTCAGCTCCAGTCATCGCGATCCCTTCCATTTGGACTGTTCCTCGTCAGTACCCGCGATCCCCATTGACCCGCCGCTGCAGACCGGCGAGAAAGGTCAGGATCGCGGAGCAGCCGGAGCGGGCGGTCAGATCCTTCACGTCGCGGGAGGGGTCGATCTCGACCACGTCGAGCGCGGCGACCTTCGGATGCTGGCCGCAGGCGAACATCCCCTCCAGAAGCTGCCACGCCGACAGCCCCTCCGGGCTCGCGGCGGAGGTGCCGATCGCCCACGGGTATGCGAGGCAGTCGATGTCGACGCTGACGTAGATCAGGTCGGTCCCATCCCCGGCGATCCGCAGCGCCTCGGCGACGCACGCCTCCATGCCCTGCCTCTCGACCTCGCGCCCCGAGATGATCGTCATCCCGTGCCGCCGCGCCCATTCCCGGTATGGCGCCGCGTTCATGAAGCCGTGAATCCCGATCTCGACCACGTTCGCGCCGTCGACGCCGAAGCCGCCCTCGACGATCGCGCGGAAGGGCGTCCCGTTGTGGGGGCCGGAGTCGAAATTGCGGATGTCGAAGTGGGCGTCGAAGTTGATCACCCCGACCTTCTTGCCCGGGTTCGCGGCGCAGAAGCCGCGGACCGCCGGGGCGGTGATCGAGTGGTCGCCGCCAAGGATGATCGGGACGAAGCGCGGTCCGAGCGTCAGCGCCCCGGCGACCGCCTCCTCGATGTTGCGGTGCGCGGCCGCAACGTCGGTCAGATGCCCGCCGATGTCGCCGAGATCGCGGACGCGCAGGCGCTGGATGTCTGTGTCCCAGTCGGGCGAGTAGGTGGTGTTGAAGCGGAAGGCCATCCGCACCGCCTCCGGCCCGCCCGCCGCGCCCGAGGCGGTGATCGAGGCCGACGAATAGGGCGCGCCGATCAGCCCGGCGTCGATCGGCTCGGCGAAGTCCCAAAGGGAGAGCCAGTTGCTGACCCTCACCTCCTCGGTGTCCTGCCAGGGCGCGCGCTTGGTCACTGACGGAAGGTTGAGGTGGGGCACCGGGATCGGATTCGCCATGCTTTCAGCCTTTCGGGGGAACGGCGGTTCAATCGGCGGCGGCGCAGGGCACGTTCAGCCAGCCCGATTTGAAGGGTTCGACCCGCCGCTCGTCGGGGTGGAAACGGTGGCGCCAGATGCAGCCGTTGTCGTTGCCCAGCAGGTGCAGCGAGACGGAGGTCTGCGTCGACGTGGTGCGGACGCGGTGGATGTCGTTCTCGGGCAGCAGCTCGTACATGTCGCCGGGAACGATCGAGCGGCGCTCGACGAGATCAAGCCGCGCGCTCCCTTCGATGGCGGCGTCGTCCCGCCAGGCGAAGGCCTCCTCGTCCTGCGTGCCGCGGAAGAGTCCGACGAGGCCCCATGCCAGATGGTCGTGGACGGGGGTCTGCGCGGCGGGCGGCACGACGAGGCTGGAGAACGCGAGGCCGCCGTCGCCCGCGCGATAGAGCAGCCACATCCCGATCCCGCCGCCCATCCCGCTGGCCTCGGACGGTTCGGCGAACGCGTCCGGCAGCCAGGACTGGTCCGCCATCAGCGCCGCGAACGCCGGCCGCAGCGTGGCGACGATCAGTCGCGGATCGGCTTGGTCCGCCCGAACCGACTCGACGTTCTCGATGAACGCGCGCAACGCCGGAGCGTCGACGAAGAACTCATCGACTCCGGTCGGGGCCGGAGCCGCGTCGTGGAACCCGCACATCGATCCGCCTCCGTTCCTTCCTCACCCCTCGAAACCTAAGATGGGGTGATCGTGTGATTGTCGCACGCGCCGGCAACGGCGAGACCCTTCATGGCGCGGCGTCTCAGGACGTGCCCGACGGCGGCGGAGGTCTGCCCCGAATGTCATTCTGACGAAGGAAGAATCTCGTCCACCTGGTGAGAGAGGAGACCGTCTCGTAGGGGCGGACCGCCGTGTCCACCCGCGCCGCCGTCGCGTCCCAAGGGCGGACAAGGAGGTCCGCCCCTACCCGTTGTCGGTGACGTCCGCGTTGCGAACACGCCCTGAGGAACGGAGCGGACGGCACTCAGTCCTCGCCGAGATACGCCTTGCGCACAGTCTCGTCCTGCATCAGCTGCTTGGCGTCGCCGGAAAGCACGATCTTGCCCGTCTGCATCACGTAGCCGCGGTGGGCGATCGCGAGCGCCATCAGCGCGTTCTGCTCGACCAGGAGCACGGTTACCCCTTGGGCATTGATCTCCTTGACGATCGCGAAGATCGCCTCGACCAGGATCGGGGACAACCCCATCGACGGCTCGTCGAGCAGCAGCACCTTCGGCTTGGCCATCAGCGCCCGGCCGATCGCGAGCATTTGCTGCTCGCCGCCGGACATCGTGCCCGCCTTCTGACCGATCCGCTCCTTCAAGCGCGGGAAGAGGTCGAAGACGCGGGAAAGATCGCTCGGATCCGGCTTGCCCTGCGAGAACGCGCCCATCTCCAGGTTCTCGAGCACCGTCATCCGCGGGAACACGCGCCGGCCCTCCGGCGACTGCGCCACGCCCATCGTCGCGATCTTGTGCGCGGGGATCCCGTTGAGCGGCCGGCCGTCGAGGGTCACCTGACCGCTGCGCGGCGTCAGCAGCCCGGAGATCGTGCGCAGGGTCGTGCTTTTGCCCGCGCCGTTGGAGCCGATCAGGGTGACGATCTCGCCGTCCTGAACGTTGAGCGACACGCCCTTCAGGGCATAGATGTGCCCGTAGTAGGAATGCACATCGGTGATCTCAAGAGTCGCCATCAGCACCTTCTCGACGCGCGGGGGCCGGGTGGGAGAGGACGTGCAGGGTGGTCATGGGCGTCGTTCGCTCGTGGGGTCGGACGTGGGCGGCGGCGCCTGCTTCGCGGAGCTTCCGGCCGCCGCCGCCTCAGCCCCGGCCTTGCCGAGATAGGCTTCGATCACGCTCGGGTCGCGCTGCACCTCGACCGGTGAGCCGTCGGCGATCTTCAGACCATGGTCGAGCACGGCGACGCGGTCCGAGATCCCCATCACCACGCGCATGTCGTGCTCGATCAGCAGGATGGTCAGCGACAGGTCGGTGCGCATCTTGTCGATGAAGCGGGTCATCTGCGCGGTCTCGTTCGGGTTCATGCCGGCGGTCGGCTCGTCGAGCAGCAGCAGGCGCGGCTCGCTCGCCAGCGCCCGCGCGATCTCTAGACGCCGCTGATCGCCGTACGCCAGATTCTTCGCGGTCTCGTTGCCCTTCCCGGCCAGTCCGACGTACGCCAGCAGCTCCCGGCCGAGCTCGCGCGACCTGCGCTCCTCGGCCTTGACGGAGGGGAGCCGCAGGATGGCCCAGAGCGGAGTGGACCTGAGGCGGGTGTGCATGCCGATCTGGACGTTCTCCAACGCGGTCATGTTGGCGAAGAGGCGGATGTTCTGGAACGTGCGCGCGATCCCCCGCGCGGCGATCTGATCGGGCCGCATCGAGCCCCCGCGGGACATCCCGCCGGCTCCGCTCTGGATCGGCTTGCCCTCGAAGACGATCTCGCCCTCGGTCGGCTGGTAGATCCCGGCGATGATGTTGAAGAAGGTGGTCTTGCCGGCCCCGTTCGGACCGATCAACCCCTGGATCGCGCCCCTCGGGATGCTGAGGTCCACGGCATCGACCGCGGTCAGTCCGCCGAACCGCTTCGTGACCGCACGGGCGCTCAGGATCGGCTCGCGCCCCGCCGCGCCGTCGGATGTTCTGGGCGTCTCCATCGTCGCCGTCACGTCCTCGCCCCGGCGCCGGGAGCATTGGGACTGCGGACGTCGAAGAGCGACTCCGTCTCGCCGCGGAGGATGTCGTCGTTCTCCGGCTTCAATTCCGCCCGGCGGCGCGTGTTGGGGATCAAGCCCGCCGGCCGCAGCAGCATCATCAGGACCAGCGCCAGACCGAAGACCATGAACCGGTCGGCCTTGAGGTCGTGCCCGGCCAACCCGTCCCAGCCGACGGTCCGCCCCAGCCAATGCAGCGGCGTGTTAAGCACCTCGGAGAGGATGCGGTCGAAGCCGCCGATCAGGAGCGCGCCGATGACGACGCCATAGATGTTGCCCAGCCCGCCGAGGATCACCATCGACAGGACGGTCACCGAGACGGAGAACTCGAATTGGCTGGGATCCACGAACTGGAATGCCGAGGAGTAGACCGATCCCGCGAAGCCCGAGAAGGAGGCGCCGAGCGCGAACGCCCAGAGTTTCGTGCTGACGAGGTTGACGCCCATGCTCGACGCCGCGATCTCGTCCTCGCGGATCGCCTGCCACGTGCGCCCCAGCCGCGAGTTGTAGAGCCGACGGATGATGAAGAGCGTGAAGAAGCCGATGAGGAGCATCAGCCAATACCAGTTCCGCTGGTCCGTCGCCGTGAAGTTGAAGGGATGACCGAGCACGTGGAAGCCGGGCGGCTTGCCGATCGGGTTGAGCCCCTTGACCCCGCCGGTGATCCCTTCCGCGTTCCGGAAGACGTTCGGCACGATCTCCCCGAAGCCGAGCGTGACGATCGCGAGATAGTCGCCGCGCAGGCGCAGGGTCGGCATGCCGAGCAGCACGCCGAAGACCGCCGCCGCGATCCACGACACGCCCATCGCGGGCCAGAAGTTCTGGAGCCATTCGGGGACCCAGCCCTGCTGGACGAAGTAGCTGCTCGGGGAGGTCAGCAGGCCGATGGTGTAGGCGCCGATCGCGAAGAACGCCGCGTAGCCGAGGTCGAGCAGGCCCGCGTAGCCGACGACGATGTTCAGCCCCATCGCCAGGATGCAGTAGACGAAGATCGACTCCCAGGAGCCGACCCGCTTGATCCCGAGCGCCTGATCGAGGAACGGGTAGAGCGCGAGCGCGATCACGGCGATCGCCAGGATGCTGTTCTCCCTGCGTGACGACGGCTCGGCGTCGATCGAGTCTTCAAGCGTCTCGGACTGCGGCGCTTCCCGCTTCCAAGAGGCGGTGGCCATGGCTACACCTTCTCCTGGGTGTGCTCGCCGAGCAGGCCGCTGGGCCGGAAGATCATGGTGATCACCAGCACGCCGAAGATAACCGACGGCGTCCATTGGGCCCCCCAGCCGCTGACGTACTCCTTGAGGAATCCGTCGCTGAGCGACCAGACGAGCCCGATCAGAAAGCCGCCGATGACGGCCCCGTTCAGGTTGCCGACGCCGCCGAGCACCGCCGCTGTGAAGGCGAAGAGGCCGTACCGGAAGCCCATCTGGAATTTCGCGCTGTTGTTGTAGTAGAGCGCGATCATCCCCGCGGCCCCGGCCAGCGCCCCGCCGAGCAGGAACGCGATCGAGATCGTGCGGTTGACGTCGATGCCCATCAACGTGGCGGCGCTCCGGTCCTGCGCGGTGGCGCGCATCGCTTTGCCGGTCCGGGTCCTATAGACGAACCACGACAGCGCGAACAGCAACGGGATGGTTACGCCGATCACCGCCAAATCGACCGGCCGGACCCGGATTCTCGTGGTCAGGCCGAACCATTCGGTGAGGATGTTGTATCGCTGATAGCGGCTGGGGATCAAGGGCGGAGGCGAGAACGAGTTGGAGCCCTTCCAGTAGATGCCGATGTTCTGCAGAATGAAGCTGAACCCGATCGCGCAGATCAACGGAGCCAGACGCGGCGCATTGCGCAGGCGCCGATAGGCGAACCTGTCGATCGCCACGTTGATCCCCGCGCTGAAGACCATCGCGCCGAGAAACGCGAGCAGGGCGATCCCGACGATCGCGAAGACGCTCGACGTGCTGGAGACGCCGGAGACGGCCACGATCGCGACCGCCCCGAACGCGCCCATCATGAAGACCTCGCCGTGGGCGAAATTGAT
>JBPCRG010000423.1:0-5914 GCA_050997095.1 Thermomicrobiales bacterium
CCGGCCCGGCTTCTTGCGCGGCTTGTCGATTCGCAGCAACGGCTCCAGTTCGGCCCAGAGGGCGTCGTCGACCCGCCAAATCGTCGGGTCATCCTTGCCGGGCACCGCCGTCACCGCGGGAAGTGGCCTGTCCATGGGTCAACCGTATCATGTCGGGTTACTTTCTGGATAGCCTCTTAGAGCTGCACGTCCACGTCGGGCGAGGCCGCGGAGATCTCGACGGTGTAGCCGTCGACCGCGTCGCCGCCGGTGACCGGGCCCTCGACGACGTAGTCGTTCCAAGGCTCGGCGAACGAGGTGGCGTGGATGACGTAGCTTCCGAACGGCAGATCCGACCAGCCGGTGTACCCCGGGCCGTTGAGGTTCGAGCCGATCAGAAAGAGCGGCGCGTCGAGCGCGGCGCTGTCGACCCGGATGTTCGCGACAAGGTTGACCCCGCACACTGCGGAGCCGACCTCGGCCGCGGTGACGCCGGGATCGCAGGCGAAGCCGTGGATCGTCAGCGAGCCTTTCTCCTTGACGGTCGTCGCGGGAACCCGGTAGAGGTAGACGACCGCCGTCTCGGCGGAGCCGTTGGCGATCGTCCGGTTTGCGTGATCGAGCGAGGCGTCGGCGTAGCCGTCCGGCAGCGAGATCACCTTCAGGAGGTAGTCGCCGTCGGGCAGGCTCCCCCAAACCCATCCATCCTGGGTTTTGGTCGTCTGCTCGATGTAGAGGAAGGCGTTGGCGATCGGCGTCCCGGAGAGTTCCAGCTCGCACCCCGAGGGCAGATCGGTCGTGACTTCGCAACCGCCGAGATCATGCGAGCCGTCCGAGACGCCGACGGGGCACAGGCGGAGGACCAGCGTGACCGTGCCCGCATCCGCGGCAGGCGTCTCCCTGGACGGTAGGACGGTCGCGGCCGGAACGACCGGCGTCTCCACGACGGGAGGCGCGGTCGGTTGCGGCGTGATCGCGGAGGCCGAGCCCGAGCCGGACGGGGCGGGTTTGGCGATCTCGGGACCGATCACCCCGATCAGGAACGAGGCGGCGCCCGCGCCTGTTGCGGTCACGGTCAGCGGACCGTTCAGGGTCGCGGCCTTGCCCGCGGCGACCTCGACCGTGCCGCCGTTGGCGTTCTTGACGGCGACGGCGCCCGCGACCGCGTAGATCAGCGCCGGAAGACCGCCGTTGGCCACGTTGGCATGCTCTTTGTTGCCCAGCACGTCGCGGACCAGCGAGAGGTCGTGCCTGCCCGACGGGGCCGGAAACGCCTTGGACGTGAAGGCGACGGTCGCGCCTCCGGAGGCGGCGGAGCCCGCATCGGCGAGCAGCATCGAGAGCAAGTCGGCCGGGTCGGCCTCTTCGCTCCTCGCGCGGGACGTCGCGCCGCCGCGGACGAACACCGCCTCGCCGGGCTCCAGGCTCGACTCCGTCCCCGACTTCTTGTCCGTGACGAAGACAGGGTGCGTCGTCGGTGCGAGGAAGCCCGCGCCGCCGGAGACGCTGGTGTCCTTGTCGGAGGCGACCTTCCGGGTCTGGATCAGCCAGACGACGTCGCCCGCCGGGAGCGTGTCGACGCCTTGGGCGACCACTGACGCATGGCCGGAGGCGGGCGATTTGGTGGCTGCGGCGGTCGCCGCAGGGAGAAGCGGGATGGCCATCAGCGTGATCAAGCACAGAGTTCTCGCGGTCGACGCCACGCGCACGGCCTCCCCACCTTTCCCCAACGGATCTCCCCGATCGATTCGTCGTCTTGGCTACACATTCGATCATACGACGCACTGTCAACGGGGGTGCGGCCACAGTCGCCGGGTGCGATCCGCTGGGCGATCACGTCCAGGCGACGCGGCGGCCGACCTGCGTGAGGTGGTCCGTGCCCTCGCGGATGGTCAGGAGGCGGTTCTCCACCTGGCCCACGACGGGCGTGGCGATCGGAGCCGCCGACAGCAAGACGATGATTCGATCGATCACCCGCGGTTCGGGCAAGTCGATGACGGAAACGATTGTGTTCGGTACACCCGGCACCGGAACCGCGGCCGGATCGTTCGGCAAGGTTGCTCCAGAGCGAAACCCGTGGCGTGTCCATCCGATTTGCTGGATCTCCGGGTCTCGCAGAGCGGCGAGCAGTCGCTTTCCCCCTTCCGTGAGCGCCATCATATTCTGCGACGACCACATCGTCGGCTGGGGATAGAGCGTTCGCACGTTGTCGCGGAGAGATTGTCGCTCGTTCGGCTGAGCCAGCGCGTGCTCGATCAGCGCGCTCTCATAGCCGACAACGATCGGTGCGGCGCCAATGCCAAGGTTCAGGAACTGCTGAAAGATTTCGGTGCTGTCGTTCAAAAGGGGGCCGCGAAAAAAGATCGGCAATTTCAGCAGTATGGGTTCGACCGTTTGGAGGTCGACAATCTCCCCGCCGTTGAATGTGTTGGCGAGCAACGCGGCGTAGGTGTTCCCCGAGTTGCTTTTGGGGTCTGCGGTACGAATCGCGATTTTGCCGTAGATCTCGGGCAATCCAAGATTGGTCCACGTATTGCCGTCTGCGATCATCTTGATCAACGTGCCGAAGTCGTTCACGAAGTAGGTGTCGCCCGCCTTCGTGACAATTCCGGCATCAATCAATTTGTCCGAGACGCGTGCCCAACTGTAGAGAACGATTGGGGAATTGAAGATCGTCGCATCCTTGAGCACGGCCGCGCCAAGGCGCTGCTTGATCACTGTCGCGGCCGTTTGGCTGTCGGGCCAGCAATAATCGTACGGCGCCTTGCACTCCGTGGTTTGGACAAAGGAGCCCATCACCCGATAATCCACCGTCAGACCAAATCTATCCTTGAGAATCTGGACAACCGTCGGATCGTCAAAGAATGCTGCTTTGTTCCCGACGATCCCTGAGACGGTGATGGAGGAGGGTGGCTTTGGTTCAGGCGGTTTGGGATTCCAGGGGGAAAACTGGTACCCCACGACGATGAGCGCGCCCGCCAGCAGGAGACCCAAACCCGCGAACTTTCGAGGTTTCATCGATCTCCCCCGTTTCCCGTCCATATCGGCGATCCCGCGAGACCGTATTCGATGAGTTCATTGAGCGCGACAAGATCGACGATCGCGTCGCGGTTGAGGCGTTCCCAAAACCGGCGGTACGCCTCGACCAGACTCGCCAGGCTTTCGTAGACCTGTTCGTCCAAGTCCGCGGTCTCCAGTCCGCGCCGGGCCACCTTCGCGTGCCGGGTCAGCAGGTCGTGCGTGGTCCGCGTCAGCTCGAGGAGCGCCGGCGCCGCCGACTGCTTCCGGTCCTCGGCGATTCCGCCAAGAATCGTCGCCAACTGGGCACCGGCGGCGCGGGACTGCTCGGCGATCCGCGGATTCCGCGCCATCCGGGAGAGGGTGAGGATCTCGCGATGGTGCGCGACGCACGCCCGGTAGGCTTCCTGGTCGCCGCGGATCGCTCTCCCGCGAGTCGACGCCGAATTCCGGCTCTCGCGGGAGGTCCACAGCGACAGCCCGACGTAGGTCAGGGCGGGCACGAGCAGCACGATCCAGAGGGGCGCGCCCGTGGCCGCCATCACGCCCATCAGCGCCAACGAGCCGCCGGCCCGCGCCACGTCGCTCTGCCGGACGGCGGCGCCGAGTCCGCGATGGAAGGCCAACCAGCGTCGCAGGCCGTCCATCTACGCGTACCCCATGGCTTTGCGGAACGCGGACATGAGATCGACGCGGCCGTCGAAGAGTTCGCCCGACGAGAGCGTCGTGATCTCGACAAGCTGTTTGTCGGAGGCGTCGCCGAAGGTGATCGCGAAGATCGGCACATTTCCCGGCGCGTTTTCGGCGACGCGCCGCTGGAGATCGGCGAAGGTTTTGCCGTCCTCGCTTTTCCCGTCGGTCATGAGCACGATCGCCGGAAACCTGCCGACCGTCGTCTCGGTCTGGATCGCGTCGAGACCCCGGATGACCGCGCTGTAGATGTCGGTCCCCCCGTCGGCGCCCATGCCCGAGATCCGGGCGTCGAGTTGCTGCAGCTGGCTGCCGTCGTTGCCGCGGACGATCCAGACATCGAGGACCCGGTCGTCGAAGGGGATGACGACGGTGACGTCCTCCGGCGACGCCTGGAGCAACAGCTGGCTCGCGGTCCCCCGGTCGAGCAGTTGGGGCATCGCCGCCTTGACCTGAGTCTGGCCGTCGCCGGATTTCATGCTGCCGGAGAAGTCCAACGCCCAGACCGTGAGCGACGGCTTTCGGAACGAGGTCTGATAGAGGTTGAGCGCCTCGCGGATGACCGCCGCCTCGGGCAGCCTGATCGGGGTCAGCAGCCGTGCCGTGTCGATCCCCCAATCGGGATTGAAGACGCGTGCGTCGGTCGTCCGGGGATCGGAGTTGACCCCGATTCCGGTGCGTCGCCCCCGCGCGGTCAGCGCGTTCTGCACCCCGCTCGACAGGAGATGGGCCTTCAGGCCGCGGAACGTCGCCTCCTTGCGCGGGTCCTGCTTGTCGATCAACGCGAACGGCCAATCGGCGATCGACGTGCCGTCGACCGGGTAGATCGCGAAGAGCGGCTCGCGCCCGCTCTGAACCAGCGCCTGATTCGTCTCGATGATCGCCGACTCGTCGTTGACCATCGCGTCGAACGCGTCGTACCGATCGAGGAACTGCTTTTTGAGCGCGTCGGAGTCGCCGGCGGTCCCGCCCGTCGCGCCGAGGATGCGTTTGATCTTCGCCTGCGCCGCGGGGTCTTGAAGATCGGCCGAGGTCAGCACGTCGGGATGGCCGGCGAATGCGTAGAGAAACCCGAGGTAGGCCGCGGCGCCGGAATCCGACTGGGATGCGCTCGTCATCATGAAGCGGAGCCGGCCCGACTCCGTCGCGGCCAGGATGTCGTCGACGCTGACCGCCGTTCCGATCCAGCCAAGGCGTTCCGCGACCGATTTCTTGACCCCGAAGACGACCGGGGAGCGCATGATGCTGGCCGAATTCGTGACGACGTGCCGCGAGTCCCCCAGCACGATCCAGAGGCTGTTGGCGGGCCAGACCGCGTCGTACCTGGAGTTCTGGCCGTTGTCGAGTTCGCGCATGATGTCGACGGAGCCCATGTACGTCATCTCGACGTTGAGGTGATGGCCCTTCCCATAGTCGCGGATCAGCGGTTCAAGCGACCGGGACTCAGTCCCGGCGAGGATCTTGAACGTCTCCGGCGGGCCGCAGCAGACGGGTCCAGGGATGAACCACAAGCCGACGACCGCAACGGCCGCGGCCACGAGCAGCAGGATCGCCGACGCCGCGGCGATCCTGCTCGGCCAGGGGCGTCGGGACGCTCGGCGACTGGTCGCCGTCGGCGTTCGTTCGGGATCACGGGTCATGCGCTCACCGCCGTCGTCCGAAAGATCATTCCGTCGAGTCGTTGCGGTTGGAGATCCCTGGCGCCAAGCGGTCGACTCCTGGGCCAGTCGCGGCGATGACGTATGGGGAAGATCGGGCCTCTCTGGATTCATGGCGTTCCTTCTTTTCATTGGCGGCGCGGAGCCCGGAGACGGAGGACGCTACGGTTTGGGCGTCGACGCCGGACCGACGTCGAGGAACTGGGTGACGGTACCGTTCGGGAGGTAGATCACGTTCGCGTGCGAGATCGCCTGGATCATCTCGAGCCGGAGCACCTCGGGATTCTCACGGATGGCCGCGCCCTTGACCGCGATCGCGGTCGCCTCGGCGTTGGCGCTCGCGGCTCCCTTCGCCGAAATCGCGTTCGCGTCGGCGTTCGCGCTCGCCACCCCCTTGACCGCGATCGCCGTCGCCTCGGCGTTGGCCAGCGCCACGTTCGCCCGCGCCTGGCCGTCCGCCAAGTTGGCCGTCCGGTCGGCTTCCTGACGGGCGGCGAGCGCGTTGTTCTTCTGCGTCCGGACGTTCTCCCCGGCCAACTGCCGCTTCTGGATCGCGTCGACGTATTCGG
>JBPCRG010000689.1:0-4275 GCA_050997095.1 Thermomicrobiales bacterium
CACATAGACCGGCTGGAGAAACTGCTTGCCACCGGGCGGCCCGGACGTCGCGTAGGCGATCGTGACCTTTGAGAAGGTCGCCCGGCCCTTGACGTCGCTGCCCGGATCGATCTTCGCGCGGGAGAGATCGGTTTCGATGTAGGCCTGACCGCTTTGCACGATCTGCCAGGCCTGCTTGGTCTCCATCAACTGGTAGACGTCGGAGCGGACGATGGTCGCCCAGCGCACCGCCGCCTCGACCACCTCGGATTTCGGACCCATCGAGATCGTGATCCCTGGATACGCGGACAGGACGCCGAGCGGCTCGGCGGGCACGAAGGAGATGGTCAACCGTTTTCCCGATTCGGACCGGCTGGCGATGGCGGCGGAGCCGAGGTCGGGGGGGAGCAGGCCCGACGTCCGCAGCCAGTCCCTGGCCGCGGCGACCGCCTCGTCGTCGGTCGGCAAGTCGCCGTCGGTCGAGGTCGCGGCCGAGAAATACTGGACGAGGTCGGCGGTGATGAAGACCTTGCCGTTTCCGGAGGCCTGGAACGTGCCGTCCCCCCGGTCCTCGATGCTCGCCCCGATCTTCAGCTTGTCTGTCACCAGCTGCGCCGACTTTAACGTCGGACCCTCGCGCAGCAGCTGATAGACCGCGGCTTCCTTCGGCACCGAGCCGAGATTGGCCTTCAGCGAGGTCTTGAGATCGAACGTGTAGCCCTGCGCATTCGTCGTCGGAAGGTCGGGCGGCGGCAGCTCGGCCGTCACCTCTCCGCCCGAGGACTTCTTCGGGTCGGCCGCGGTCGGAGTCGCCGCGACCTTGGCCGCCTCCGCGTCTCTGAGGAGAGCGGATCCGAGCGACGCCGCGACCACGAGCGCCACGAGCGCGACGTATGTCGCCACGCGCGAACGACCTCCGCGGGACCGTGCATCGACCATTCTCGTTCCCTCCGTGAGCGATTGCCTCGTCACCGCCACGCCGCGACGGGGTCGATCTCGACGATCCGGCGAAGTTCGACGATCTGGTCGCGAATCAGCGCCGCCTTTTCGAACTCCAGATCGCGCGCGGCGACCTTCATCTGCGACTCGAGATCCTTGACCATCCGGACGACCTCGTCCCGCGGCAGCTCGGCGATGATCCCCGACCTTCTCGCGCCGCCGTTCGCCTCGTAGACCCCCTGCTCCTCGGCCACGGCGCGCAGGCGGTCGCCGATGTCCTTGATGCTCTTGACGATCCCGCGCGGCTCGATGCCGTGCTCCTCGTTGTGGGTGATCTGGATCGCGCGTCGGCGGTACGTCTCGTCGATCGCCTCCTTCATGGAGCGCGTCATCACGTCGCCGTACATGATCACCTGACCGTCGACGTGCCGCGCCGCCCGACCGATCGTCTGGATCAGGGAGCCGACCGAGCGGAGGAATCCCTCCTTGTCGGCGTCCAGGATCGCGACGAGCGAGACCTCGGGGAGATCCAGCCCTTCCCGCAGCAGGTTGATCCCGACGACGACGTCGTGGACGCCGAGCCGCAGATCGCGAAGGATCTCGATCCGCTCGAGCGTGTCGATCTCGCTGTGCAGGTACTGGGTGCGGACGCCCATCTCCTTCAGGTAGTCCGCGAGGTCCTCCGCCATCCGCTTCGTCAGCGTCGTGACCAGCGTCCGCTCGCCGCGTGCCACGCGCTGGTTGATCTCGCTCAGCAGGTCGTCGATCTGGCCCTTCGTCGGGCGGACCGAGATCGCGGGGTCGATCAGGCCGGTGGGCCGGATCACCTGCTGCACCGTCTTCTCGCTGTGCTCCCTTTCGTACGGGCCTGGGGTCGCCGAGACGTAGACGACCCGGTCCAGCATCTTCTCGAACTCGATGAAGGTGAGCGGACGATTCTCGACGGCGGAGGGAAGCCGGAAGCCGTGCTCGACGAGCACGTCCTTCCGCGAGCGGTCGCCCGCGAACATGCCGCGCACCTGCGGCAGCGAGATGTGCGACTCGTCGACGAACATCATGAAGTCTTCGGGGAAATAATCGAGCAGGGTCGACGGCTGCTCGCCCGGCCGCCGGCGGGAGAGGTGCATCGAGTAGTTCTCGATCCCCGAGCAATACCCGGTCTCCTGCATCATCTCGAGGTCGTACATCGTCCGTTGCCGCAGCCGCGCCGCCTCCAGAACCCTGCCGCGCTCCTCAAGCGCGGCCAGGCGCTGCTCGAGCTCGAGCTCGATGTCCGCCATCGCCAGCTTCAGTTTTTCGGAGGTCGTGACGAAGTGCTTCGCCGGGTAGACGTCGATGTCGAGCCGCTCGATCAGAAGCTCGCCGGTCAGCGGATCGACCTCGACGATGCGCTCGACCTCGTCGCCGAAGAACTCGACGCGGATCGCGATCTCCTCGTAGGCGGGGTAGATCTCGATCGTGTCGCCGCGGACCCGGAAGCTGCCGCGGATCAGCGTCAGGTCGTTGCGGTCGTATTGGATGTCGATCAGATGCCGCACGACCTTGTCCCGCTTGACCGTCGCGCCGCGACGCAGGGAGACGACCGTGTTCTGGTACTCCTCGGGCGAGCCGAGACCGTAGATGCAGGAGACGGAGGCGACGATCAGCGTGTCTTTCCGCGTCAGCAGGGAGCGCGTCGCGGCATGCCGCAGCTTGTCGATCTCCTCGTTGATGTCCGAATCCTTCTCGATGAAGGTGTCGGTCCGCGGCACGTAGGCCTCGGGCTGGTAATAGTCGTAGTACGAGACGAAATACTCGACCGCGTTCTGCGGGAAGAACTCCTTGAACTCCGCGTAGAGCTGGGCGGCGAGCGTCTTGTTGTGGGCGAGCACGAGGGTCGGGCGGTTGACCTCCTGCACGATGTTCGCCATCGTGAAGGTCTTGCCCGAGCCGGTGACCCCGAGCAGCGTCTGGCGCTTCTTGCCCTCGTCGAGACCGGCGGTCAGCTCCTCGATCGCCCTCGGCTGGTCTCCAGTCGGCCGCATATCCGAGATGAGTTTGAAGTCGGGCATGAACTGCTCCCCGGTGCGCGCATGGATTCCAAGTCGATCGCGCAATCGATGAAGTATACCCGTGATCAGCCGTGAAGGAGGGGAGAGGGGAGTCAGAGTTGACATAAAAGATGGGCTAATGGATGCGGTGGAACTCCGCATCGTCGCCTGCGAGACCAATGATCTCCTCGATGTGCCGGACCGCCCAGCGCTGGCCTGCGAAAAGCAGGCGCGCGGTCGCCTCTTCGCTGTCGCACCACGCGAAGTCCACGTATTCGTTGCTCAGCGGCAGCGTGGCCACGACGGGGATCGTGAAGACGAACACCGGCGCGAGGATCACCGAGTCCGTCTTGTGGTCGAAGAACTGGCTGATGTAGTCGGCGGAATAGGCGTCGACGACATTGACGCCGATCGCGGCCTGGACCGACCGCTTCGCCGCCTCGATCGCGGTCTCGCGAGGGTCGATCTTGCCGTGGATCGCATGCCAGGTCCCGCCCAGCGGGAGTTCGGGGTGTCGCTGCAGCAGCAGGAACTGCATGAGCCCGTGATGCCGACGGAATACGAACGAGTCCACAATGTCCACAGAGATCTTCGTCATCGTGCACCCCGTGCTGAATCGCGCGAACTCACACAACCTCGGGGTCTGCGCGGTTCGACGATGAGCGGTTCATCATAGGGTCTGCGCGCGGGGGCGTAAAGCGCGGAACGATCCGGACGCCTTCCGCCGTAACCGATGCGTGTCGGGAACGAATGTTCGGTCTCCAAGGGGTCAAGCGTGACCAACCGCCTGGCCTCGCTCTCGAACGCCCTCGCCGCGACGGTCGTCTCTGCAGTCGTCGGCAACGGGGCCCTCTCGTGGGACTCACGGCTCGCCGAGATCGACCCCGGATTCGCGTCGCACGACGCTTGGCCGACCCAGGAGGCGACGCTGGCGGACCTGTTCTCCCACCGAAGCGACCTACATGAGCATGCCGGCGACCGGCTCGAAGACCTCGGGTTCGGCCAGGACGAGGTGACCCGCCGTCTTCGCTTCCTGACGCCGGAGTACAGATTCCACGGCGGCTACGCCTACACCAACTTCGGCCTTTCGGCCGCGGCGTATGCCGCTGCTCGAGCCGCCGGGATGTCGTGGGCCGACCTCTCCGCGAGCCGCGTGTGCGAGCCGCTCGAGATGACCCGCACCAGCTTGCGCTTCGCCGTCTACATCGCCGGGCCCCAACAGGCGGGACCGCCCGGTTGGGCCCGGCGGAACGTAGGCCATCCCCCCCACCCCACGCAAACCAGACGGCCAACCACCCCCCGGCGGCGCCAGCCCAACCCCTCGCGA
>JBPCRG010000509.1:0-3582 GCA_050997095.1 Thermomicrobiales bacterium
GGGTCTTCTTCTCCTGGCCCTCAGTTTTGCTCCGGTCGATCGCCGCCGGACGCGGCCCGACCAGCAACATGTACGAGTTCTCCCTCGCGTTCATCTTCGCGGTGACGCTCATCTATCTCATCTTCGAGCGCATGTACGAGGCGAAGCAGCTGGGCGCGATCGTGGTTCCGATCGCCTTCGGCATGTCGGTCTACGTGTGGACCCTTCCCGCGGGACTTCGGGAGGTCGACGCGCTGAATCCGGCCCTGCAGAACCGGCCGCTCATGACCGCCCACGTCTCGATGGCGATCCTTTCCTATTCGACGTTCGCGGTCTCGTTCGCCGCCGCCGTGCTCTTCCTGATCGCCAACCGTCGGAAAATCGCCTGGCTGCCCAGTCCCGAGATGCTCGACGACATCGGGTACCGCGCGGTCACGTTCGGCTTCCCGATGATGGCGATGGTGCTCATCCTCGGCTCGGTCTGGGCATACCGCGCCTGGGGCACCTATTGGTCGTGGGATCCGAAGGAGACATCAGCCCTCTTCACCTGGCTGGTCTATGCGGTCTACCTGCACACGCGGTCGCTGCGCGGTTGGCGGGGCACTCGCAGCGCGGTCATCCTCCTGATCGGCTTCGCCGCAGTCATCTTCACCTACTACGGAAACTACTTTTTCGGAGGGCTGCACGCGTATGGCGGCGTCAAGTGAGTTCTCCGCTCCCGACTCGCCGAGCGGACGGAGGACGGAGCGCCCGTCTCGTGGGCGAATACTTGGGAGTCTCCTGGTCGCGTTGGCGATCGTCGCAGCCGCCTGGTTCATCGGGGGCCGGGAAGGACTGGGCGCGGTCGGCAAGGGCGGAATCAACCAGAAAATTCTGCCGAGAGCGGGCGAGGTCGCGCCGGATTTCACGACTGTCGATCTGCTCGGGAACACGGTGAAGCTCTCCGATTTTCGCGGCCAACCGGTCTGGCTGAATTTTTGGGGATCGTGGTGTCCCCCCTGCCGGGCGGAGATGCCCGACTTGCAAACCGCCTTCGAGCAGCTCAAACCGAAGGGGGTGGTGCTGCTCGCCGTCTCCCTGGATGAACCGGCGCTGAACGCCGCAGTCTTCGCCGCCCGGAATAAGGCGTCATTTCAGATACTGAGTGATCCCAGCCGGTCGGACACCGGCGTCGCCTATCCGATCATGAACTTTCCGACCCATCTGTTCATCGATCGCGACGGGATCGTCAAACGGGTCGTCCTCTCGGAGTTGAGCGTCGAGGACGCCCTGAAATATGGGAACGAGATAGCATCGCCGAAGTGAACCGCCCGGACGCACCCACTCTTCGCGACCACCCTCATCCAGACGTCAATCTCTCCACCTGCGCCGCTTTCACCGCGGAGCTGAGACCTCGGGCGCGACTCGTCAACTCGTCCCAGCCTTCAGTCTGGACGGTTTTCTTGTTCACCAGATTGGCGCCCATCGCGACGGCTACGGCCCCGGCGCGAATGTACTCCACCGCATTTTCCAGCGTGACCCCCCCCGAAGGGATCAACTTCAGCTGGGGAAGCGGCCCAAGGATGTCCTTGAAGTATTTCGGCCCTCCCAGGCTCGCCGGATGGACCTTGATGTAGCTGGCCCCGGCCTCCCAGGCGGTGAGCATCTCCGTCGCGGTGAAGGCTCCGACAATGGTGGCGACGCCGTAGCGATTGCAGAGCTCCACGGTTTCGCGTTTGAATGTCGGAGTGACGATGTATTCGGCCCCGGCAAGGATCGCGGCCCGCGCGGTCTCGGGATCGAGAACCGTTCCCGCGCCGATCACTCCCGAACCGCTCGCGATGGCACGGGCGGCGGAGATCGCCTCGCCCGCTTTCGGATTCGTGTACGTGAACTCGATCGCGGTCACTCCGCCGTGAATCAGGGCGTTCGTGATCCTCGCCACGCTCGACAAGTCGTCCAATCTGACGACGGCGACCACTCCGTGATCCTCGATCCGCACGTCACCCGCCATGCTCTTCGCCGTCCTCCTGATGCAGTGCGGGATGTCCGGAATCAACGCCCGCAAGCGTAGCAGCTTCGATCCGTTGCGGCGGATTGTCCCCTGAACGCCGAAAGCGCGCCGAATTGTGCGGCCGTGTCGCACGACGTACACTCGGAGTTGGGCAGCGAGTCCGTCACCTGCCGTCGACAGCATGCCGATCGATTCGATTCGAGAGTCTGGTGCCGAATCATGATCCGACAGCGTTCGAGGTGACCGACTGCGCCGCATCGTCTCACCGGCGAAGTCCCATCATCGATGTCCGGGCCGCGCTGTTCACCATCGCGGGCGGCGACCTCTTCGTCGCCTGCATCGGACGTGGCTCCGCGCGCTTCCTGCCGCACGGCAATCCCAATGCAGGCGAGAATCTTGACGCGGCCGCGCGTCGCCTGATCCACGAGGCCTGCGGACTCGACGGACATTACCAGGAGCAGCTGTACACGCTCTCGGTGACCGATGGCGACGGAGGCTGGCGGGTGATCGTCAGCTATCTTGCGCTCGTCTGCTCGGGGAACACCCCGGCCGAGACCGGCGGCGTGCTGTGGACCGCGTTGCCCTCCGCGGAGATCGCGGCCGATGCCGACCGAATGGTGCTCGATTATGCGATGCTGCGTCTTCAGGCCAAGCTTGGCTATACGAACATCGCCTTCTCCCTGCTGCCCAGCCAATTCACGTTGACCGAGCTTCAAAGCGCGTATGAGACCATTCTGGGCCATCCTCTCGACAAACGGAACTTTCGGCGACGGATGATCGCTTCCGGGATCGTCGTCGAGACGAGCGAGAAGCGGCGCGACGGCAGCCACCGGCCCGCCGTGCTCTACACCTTCACCGCGGAGCACGACCCGACCACCTATCTCACGCCGCCGTGGGCGAAAGGAATCTGATCCATGCCGGATGCGTGCCGATGCGCCACAAATGCCGACGAGGCGTCGACATGAGCCAATCATTCGGTCTCGTCGCAGCGCACAGCAAATCCGAGGCGGCATCGCTCAGCACCGAGATCGGTGACTGGTTGCGCGGCAAAGGCTGCGAGGTCGTCCCCGAAGATCAGTTGAGGCCCGATCGGCTCTCGTCGCTGGACGCGATCGTCGTGCTCGGCGGGGACGGGCTCATGATGCGGGCGGCCAACTCATACCCCGATGTTCCCCTCCTCGGGATCAACTTCGGCAAGGTCGGTTTCTTGGCGCTCGTGGAGCGTCGGGACTGGCTGGGCGCGCTGGAGGCACTGGTCGGCGGCGACTACTCGGTTCAAGAGAGTTCGACGCTGAGCGCCGGCATCGACCGCAAGGAGCATCATATCAATCAAGGCTGGGCGATCAACGACGTCGTAATCCGCGCCGGGGTGCGCATGATCGATGTCGAAGTCTATATTGATGGTCATTATGTCAATACGTACCCCGGAGACGGGATGATCGCCTCCACGCCGCGCGGCAGCACGGCGTACTGCATGGCCGCGGGCGGACCGATCCTGACCGCTGGCGTGCGCGGGTTCGCGATCGTGCCGATCTCTTGCCACTCGCCCATCCGCACAACGTTCATAGCGGCCGAGTCATCGGCGATCGAACCCTTGCTCGCTACCAAGC
>JBPCRG010000617.1:0-3958 GCA_050997095.1 Thermomicrobiales bacterium
CTGCTCGGCCTTGCCCTCTCGCTCGGCAAGGACTACAAGAATCCCGACCAAATGAAGGAGGTGATCGACTTCGCGGCCGACAAGATCGGCGCGAACGCGATCAAGTACACCAATCAGAACTCCGACATCACGGCGCTGATGGAAAGCAACACCGCCGACGTGGTCCTCTATTGGAACGCACAAGCCCGGTTGGAGTATTTCAACGGCAAGACCGAGTGGGCGTTCCTCTTCGCCGAATCCGGGCAGTACACGGCCAACGGCTACATGTGGATCCCCGTCAAGCCGAAGCACCCGATCCTGGCGCAGATCTTCATCGACTGGCGCCTGAGCGACGACGCCCAGTTCCCGGACCTCGACGCCTGGGGGATCACGAAGGGCGCCTGGTCGGAGCTCTCCGAGGGGTTCATGGGGCCGTCCTACGTGCCTTTGGTCCCGGCCTGGATCAAGGACGACTACTACTCCTTCTTCCCCACCATCGACCAGCTCGACACCGTCTACAAGAGTGTCGACTGGGACTACTACGCGCAGCACTCGAAGGAGTGGTTCGACTACTACAACCAGAAGCTGAACCTCTAGCGCAACTCCGGCGCAGTGAGGGTTTCGCCACCGAACCTCGTCGATTTCCGTCGTAGGGGAGGGTACCGTGCCCTCCCATGGCCCGCAGGGCCATAGCCCCGTTCAGGGTTCGCACATCCCGTTTTCGGAACGAACGGAATGCGCGTCCGATCCCGACGCTATCGCAGGCACCACCGCGAGAGACTCCATGAGCCAGACCGCCCTCGCCCGGCCAATCGACGACCTCCGCCCGGGAGCGGGAGGGGATGCGGCGGCGATCGCCCCGGCGTCCCTGCGCGCGCGCTTCCTGGGCCCCGGGCTGGTCCTGCCCGCGATTCTGATCACCCTCCTCTTCTCGATCGTCCCCCTCGTCTATCTGATCGTCGTCAGCTCGACCAAGGAATCGACCTTCTTCTTCCACAACCCGGTCTACACCTGGAGCAACTACCAGAAGACCTGGGACCGCTATCTCCCGAACGTGGTGACCACCCTCCGGTTGGCGACGCTCTCCTCGATGGTCGATCTCGTCTTCGGCTATCCGTTCGCGTACATCCTGATCCGCAAGGTGCACTACCGGGAGCTGGTCCGCACCCTGATGACCTTCCCGCTCTTCGGACCGCTCTATCTCGCCTTCGGGCTCTCGTACGTCTTCCTGCCGACCGGTCCGCTGGCGCCCGTGCTGGAGTTTCTGCACATCCCCGCCACCAAGTGGCTCTACTCCGAGGCATCGACGCTCTTCGGCATGGCGATGTTCACCTTCCCGTTCATGGTCATGAACGTCGGGGCGGCGCTGACCAATGTCGATCCCACGCTGGAGGAGGCCGCCCGCACCCTGGGCGCGAAGCCCTGGCAGGTCTTCTCGCGGGTGCTCTTCCCCTTGAGCTACAGCGGGGTGCTCGCGGGATTCCTGATGTGCTTCGGCTGGAACCTCGGCGTCTTCGTGGTCCCGATCCTGCTCGGCAACCTCGCCCAGCAGCGCGTGATCTCGCTCACCCTCTACTCGAAGGCGATCAGCCAGCAGGACTACGGTCTGGGCGCGGCGATGGGCATCGTCCTTATGGCGCTGGCGTTCGGCGTGACCTGGCTCTCGCTGCGCTTCTCGCGCGGAGCCCTCGGGGCATGAGTTCCACCGGGAGCGGAGACCATGGCTGACGCGTCGCGGGAACGCACGCCGGGCAGGCGGATCAACGGCCGCACGATTTCGACGGCGCTCCAGCACGGGTACATCTGGATCTGGCTGCTGCTGTTCGTCCTGCCCTTCGCGACCACCATCCTGCGCTCCCTGCAGAGCGTCGACGGCGGCACATCGCTGGAGTCGTACAACTACCTCTTCGGGACGTTCCGGGACAACATGCTGACCTCGGTCAAGGTGACGATCCTGACGATCGCGATCAATCTCGCGGTCGCGATCCCGGCCGCCTACGGCATCGTCCGCCACGCGATCCCCGGCAAGCGCCTGATCCTCTCGACCCTGAATTTGGCGCTCTACACGCCCGGCGCGGTGGCGGGGATCAGCCTGGCGATCTCCTACGCCTACCTCTTCCACATCCCCCGGACGACGACCGGGCTGATCGCCGCCTACGTCGTCGGCACCTACCCCCTGATGCTCGTGCCGATCATCGTCGCGCTCCGCGATCTGCCGTCGGTCTACGAGGAGGCGGCGAAGACCCTCGGGGCCAACCGCTGGCAAAGCCTCTTCCGCGTGGAGTTGCCGCTGCTCGGGCCCGGGATCAGCGCCGGGATCCTGCTCACCTTCGTGATCGTCTTCAACGAGTTCCTGGTCACCCTCTTCATCGCTGGCCCGCACACCACGACGGCGGCGCTGCGCGTCTACAACCTGACCCGGACCGGCTTCCTGCCCTCGACCGCCGCCTTGGCCGCGACGATGCAGTTCGTCTCCTTCGTCGTCGTCCTGACCTTCTTCAAGGCGTTCGGCTCGCGATATCTTAAGGGCACCTATCTCATCTGAATCCCCGGCCCGCCGCAGGTTCGATCTGGAAAGACTTGGAGCGGTCCGCATGGCCCGGGTGCAGTTGGACAGCGTCACGAAGCGCTACGGGCAGACGCTCGCCGTCGACCGCGTCAGCGCCGACATCGCCGAGGGCGAGTTCGTCACGCTGCTCGGGCCGTCGGGCTGCGGCAAGACCACCACCCTGCGCATGGTCGCGGGCCTGATCGAGCTGACCGGCGGCGACATCCGCTTCGACGACCAAGTTGTCAACGCCATCCCCACCCACAAGCGCAACATCGGGCTCGCGTTCCAGAGCCACGGACTTTTTCCGCACCTGACGGTCGCCAAGAACATCGCGTTCGGCCTTTCGGTCAAGGGCCGTCCGAAGAAGGAGATCGAAACGCGGGTCGACGAGATGCTGGAGATGATGGAGTTGCGCGGCTTCGACGACCGCGTGCCCGCCCAGCTCTCCGGCGGGCAGCAGCAGCGGGTCGCGCTGGCCCGGATGCTCGCGACCGACCCGCGCGTGCTCCTCTTCGACGAGCCGCTCTCCGCGCTCGACCGCAACCTGCGCGACACGCTGAAATACTCGATCCTCGCCCTCCAGCGCCGCACGAGGAAGACCGCGATCTATGTCACCCACGACCAATCCGAGGCCTTCGCGATCTCCGACCGCATCTTCGTGATGAACAAGGGCCGGATCGAGCAGGGGGGCACCCAGCTCGACATCTATCTGCGTCCGGAGAGCGAGTTCGTCGCCAACTTCGTCGGCGACAACAACGCCCTTCCCGGCGTGATCACGTCGTTGGCGGCGGAATCCGACGGCGGCCGGATGGCGCTCGTCGACGCGAACGGCCTGACGCTGCGCGCCTCCGCGGCGGCGGGCATGGCGGTGGGCGACAGGGTGCTCGCCTTCGTCCGGCCGGAGAACATCGAGGTCGTCGGCGACGGAGAGGGCCGCGACGAGCCCGGCGTCGTCGAGGGGGCCGTCGAGCAGATCGTCTTCGAGGGTCCGACCGTGCGTCTGACCGTCGATGTCTCCGGCACGCCCCTCAA
Source organism: Thermomicrobiales bacterium (assembly GCA_050997095.1). Lineage (GTDB taxonomy): Bacteria > Chloroflexota > Chloroflexia > Thermomicrobiales > UBA6265 > JBPCRG01. Next base: position 3,563 of record JBPCRG010000617.1, read on the forward strand.
AGTGAACGTCGGCGGCGTGGCGCGCCTGACCCTCGTGGACGGCTCCGCGCGACGCCTGCGCCTGCGCCTGCGCGAGGTGACGCTCGTGCCCGCGGCCGAAGGGTAGCCGTCCGTCGCGCTCGTCTGCTGAAACCAAGGGTTCGACGGCAGACGTCAGACCACGACGACGAGATCCTTCGTGCCTCAGGATGACTGCCGAGGAGGTGGGCTCCAACTGTCATTCTGACGCAGGAGGAACCTCGTCGTTCCCGGTGGCCAAAATCAACCCCGATCGCGGGCCGTCAGTCCCGCCCGTGGTCGGCGTGGAGGCGCTGACCGGCGGCGTGCGTCCGCACCTGATAGACCGTCGCCGTCGAGATCTCGGTGATCACCAGCGTCTTGTTGTCCGGGCCGCCG